>CALJVK010000022.1 GCA_937773465.1 uncultured Flavobacteriaceae bacterium
TAACTTCATAAGTTGACCAAATTGTACAACCACTTATGCAACTCCAGAAAATATTATCAAAAGTTTGTTTATTAAACATCCATTGTTTTCCGGACTTATCAAGCTTATTGGAATTATATTGATACCTATCTTCTTGAGATCTAAAAATAAATAAACGCAGATGAAGTAATCCAGCAATTAAAAGTAATATGAATAAATTTCTAAATAAAACAATCGATATCCAAGAGATATTGAATGTGGAACAATCTGATAGTGGTGGTGAAAGATAGTACCATGAAATAAAGGCCAAAAGAAAATATAATGCATTCCATGGTAAAAAAAAACCAGGAATATGGAAAAATAATTTAAAAATCTTTTTTAAATTTACTGGCCATTTAAAAATTGGCTGATATTCAATTTTTTCAACTGGTTTCCAATAACCTCTTTTATCTCTTTTTTTTTCCATAATTTTGTATATAAATAATTATTTTATATGTAAATATATTATTTTTATATGAGTAAATTAAAGGAATTAAAAAATAATGGATGCTGTGTAATTGAGAATGCTTTATCAGCTAATTTAATTAGTAAATGTATAAACTTTTCTGAGAAGGCGCTAAGTAATTTATCTCAAGAGCATAGAGAGAAAAATAAATCTCAAGGAAGTATGATTCACCTTGCAGACCATCCAAATTTCAGTGAATTAATAGCCTCAGATGATTTACTAAATGCACTTAATAATAATTTTGATTTTACAGATCTTAGATTTAGCTCTGGTTATTTAATAAGTAAACCACCTAAAAGTCCTCCACTTTTTTGGCATCAGGATTGGTGGGGGTGGGAACATAAATCATCATACACTGATTTTATGCATCAAATTTTCGTAATGATTTATCTTACTGATACAACTAGAGAGAATGGATGTTTAAAATATCTCTCAGGATCACATAGAAAACAACATAAATTTCATGATAGTAAAAATGCCCACTCTGAAGAACTCGCAAGAGTTGATAATCCTGATGACCCTTTATTTAATAATGAGGAAAATGAAATTGATGTAACAACTAAACTCGGCGATATAGTAGTTGGTGATGCAAGAGTGTTACATGCTGCTAATAAAAATAATTCAGATAATAAAAGATCTTTAATAACTCTTTGGTTTCATCCTCATTATAATAAGATGACTGATGAAATGAGATCTAGAATTTATCATCTTTATATAAGGAAAGAAGATGGAGAAGTGGAAACTGATGTAGGTGGTATATCTCCTTTAAACTGGAAGGATGAACATAAAAATAAAATAAATTTTTTAGCACCTAATATAGAAACTGCCCCACCCACACCTTGGCAAAGAAAACCAAATTGGAATTAATATTATTTTACAGCTCCTAAAGTTAAACCTCTAACTAAGTTTTTTTGAAAAATTATTAATAAAGTCATTGGTAAAATTGAAGCAAGAGTTGCCCCAGCTGTTATATAGCCCCATAATATTTGTCGTTCAGTTATAAATCTAGCAACTCCGACAGGCGCAGTAATAGCTTCTTTTCTTGTAAAAATATAAGCTATTAAAAATTCATTCCATGACATAATAAAACAAAAAACGAGAGTAGCGAAAATTCCTGGTCGAATTAAAGGTACTATTATTTTAAAAATAACACCCGTAGTAGAACAACCTTCAACAAAAGCACTTTCATCTATTTCCTTTGGTATTTCATCCATAAATGATTTTATCATCCAAATAGCAAAGGGAAGATTTATTATTATATACAATATTGGAAGTGCAATAAAAGTATCAACTAAGCTCAATTTAGAGAAAATTATAAATAAAGGAATGGCACCAACTATAGGTGGTATCATTCTAATACTTAAGAACCACATAAGTAAATTTATACCTCCAGTTTTGTATCTGGACATACTGTAAGCAGCTGGAAATGCGAGCAAAAGTGTAAATATAGCATTAAGAGTAGAGGCTATAGCAGAATTAAGAATTTTTTTTAAAAATCCAGAGTCATCACTGAGAATGTACCAATAATTTTCAAGAGATATAGAAAAAAACCATTTTGGAGGAATTGCAAAAATATCTACAGTATTTTTTAAAGAAGTAACAACCATCCAATAAATAGGAAACATAAAAAAAATAAAAAACACTACAAGTAATGAAACTCTTAATATTAATTCAATTCTAGAAATCTTGCCTATCATTCTCTCTCAAGCATTTTTTTCATAATTCTTACTAAAATAAGTGCAAATATTGTTGCCATTATAATCATAATTACAGACATTGCCCCAGCTAAACCCAGCTGATTTTGATAAAACGCAGTTTTCCAAATATTATACCCTAAAACATAAGTGCTACCTCCTGGCCCACCCCTTGTTACAATATAAATAATATCAAAAGCTTTAAAAGCATCTAGAGTTCTAAATAGAAGTGCAACTGTAAAAATAGGTGCAATAGATGGAAAAGTTACATGTCTAAAAATTTGAAATCTATTTGCTCCATCAACAGTTGCAGCTTCGATTGGAGTTATGTCTACACTATCTAGTCCAGCTTTTATTATTAATGTTGTAAATGGTGTCCATTGCCAAGTATCAATTATAACTACAGACCAAAATGCATTTTGAGGAGTTCCTAACCAATTAACTGCTCCTATCCCAACACTTTCAAAAAGATAGTTTAAAATTCCCAAGTCATAATTAAACATAAATTTCCATATTAAACCTACGACTACAGGAGAAATAAAAACTGGTATCATAAAAGGTAATGTAAAATAATTTGTGATTCTGGTTTTAGTAGATAATAAAATAGCCAATAATGTTCCGAGACAAATTTGAATACTTACACCTACAAACATTAAATTTATAGTTACTTGAAGTGACTCTATAAAAGTAGGGTCTTGAAATAAGTATGTAAACTGGCCAATGCCTAAAAAAATTCTTGGCAGTGTTGGTGAAATTGGCCAAATGTGAAAACTGACATATAATAAATATATAAATGGATAAATAGTTAGTAAAAGCAGAGTAAGAACTGCAGGGATAACCATATAAAGCGGATAATTTCTTATCCGCTTTATGTTAAAAATGTTTATTAATTTATTTTTCAAAAAAATTAATTTGGTTTTGGTCCTGTAGCGCTAGGATTATAACCTCCTCTTTGAGCTTGAACAAAAACTTGTTGAGCACCTTTCAATAAAGTTGACTCAACATCTTCCCCAAGCATAACTTTATGGAAATATGTCTCCATAGTTTTTTCAATTTCTGGCCAAGGTCTATAAACTCCAAAACCAGTATATCCTTTTAAAATATCCATAAGTAATGGATAGAATGGATATTTTTCAACTACTGCTGAATCATTAGCTGTTGAGAATCTTGCAACTGAACCTCCGTTCATAGCAAAATCAACACCTCTGTCTTTTCCAGAAATATATTGAATTAATTGAAAAGCAGCATCTTTATTTTCAGATTGAGAAGATATACCTTGAACCCAACCACCAAGCGCTGAGTAACGACCTTCAGGTCCACCAGGAGTTGCACAAAATGCAACCTTATCACTTACTGCAGAAGATTCTGGGTCAAGCACATAAGGCATGTAAGCATTCCAGTTTAACGTAAATGCTGCATTACCCTGAGCAAATGCAGTGTTTGCTTTATCAAAATCATAATCTAAAGCATCAGGGGGCATATAATCCATTAATTTTTTCATCATTTTAGCAGCAGCCACTGTTGGTGCTTGATGCATTTTTGGAAATAAATTACCATCTGTCCAAGAGTCTGGAGTTCCAGCCCCATAACCTGAATTCATTGCCATAAAACTTGATAAAAAATTACCACCCATTGCCATAGGAAATGCAAGTGGATTCATATCAGGATGATTTGCTTTTATTTTTCCAGCAGCTTCATATAATTCTTCATAAGTTGCAGGACAAGAATCATATCCTGCCTCTTCGAACAAATCAGTTCTATACATAGCTAGATAAACATCAAACTTATACGGTAATGCCCATAAGCCTTCAGTATTTGGAGAACTTGCCAGTCTATATCTTCCATATACTTCTTGAACTGCCATTGGTATGTCAGCCATATCGAAATTAGGATCAGCTAGTTCACTATTCATGTAAGGCTCCATATCATCAACCAGTCCACCTTCAACATAGTTACCACCCCACAGGTAAGCCCAAGTTACTACATCATAACTTCCATTTCCTGCAGCATAGTCTGCTTGGTGCTTTGCTAAAAGATCAGTCCAAGACTCATCAATTACTTCTACAGTAGCACCAGTGATTTCTTCAAATTCTTTTGCCATTATTTTTGCAGCGTCAGTAGTAGGACCAGTATGTGAAGTAAGAACTAAAGTAGTTCCACTCCAATCTCTTAACCAGTCAGAACCAGCTGCAAGAGGTGGCAAAGCATTTGCAATACCAAAAGGTATAAGTAAAGTTACACTCACTACACCATATAATATTTTTCTAATTTTTTTCATTATAACCTCCTTATTTTAATGAAATTAGTAATTATCTTACAGACTTTGCAACCCTCTTCAACATGTATTTAAATATAAAAAATACTTTTATATATAAATAAAAATAATAAATATTCATAAAAATCAATGTTTTCCCCAAATATGTAGTTTTTTTTGAATTATGTTTAAATAACATTTATACAAAAAAAATGAAAAATTATTATTTTAATACAAATTTAAAATTTTCACTTATAAATGAAAATCAACAAAAGAGACTCGATCCTAATCAAATAAGAATAAGCATGAAGAACTGCGGTATATGTGGCTCTGATATTCATTATTTTTTGTATGGTGAAAATGGTGGTAGAAAAATACAAGAGCCTCTCATACTGGGTCATGAAGCAGCTGGTGAAATATTAGAAGTAGGAAGTAATATAAAAGATTTAAAAGCAAGTGATCGCGTTGCTATTAACCCTGCTTTGTATTGTAATGATTGTAATTATTGTAAAAGAAAAAAATTTCATTTGTGTGAAAATGTTTTATTTTTTGGAAGTGCAAGTAAAATGCCACACACTCAAGGAGCATTTAGAGAGCAGTTTATAGTAGAAAAAAATCAATGTCATTTGTTGGACACCAACACTTCATATGAAGAAGCGGCATTTGCTGAACCCTTAGCTGTAGCATTGCACGCTTCTCAATTTGTTAATTATAAAGACAATCCAAAGATACTAATTTCTGGGTCCGGTCCTATTGGGCTTTTAATATTAAAAATTTTACTTAACCACGTTGAAGAAAAAGATATTTTTTTACTAGATATTAATGACAACGTCCTAAAAAATTCAAAAAAAATTGGAAATATAAATACAATAAACATAAGCAATAATATAAGTTTTGTTAAAGATTATATGAATTACTTTGACATTTGTTTTGAGTCTTCAGGGAACACGAATTCAATTAATAACATAGTGGAGCTAAGTAAAAGGGGCTCAGATATAATTCAAGTTGGGAATATGCCAGGAGGTTTGATTAAGATTAACTATAATAAGGTAATGATTAAAGAGCTCAAAATTCAGGGATCTTACAGGTTTTCTAGTGAATTTGATAAAGCTGTAAAAAAAATAAATAAAAAAGAATACAATTTTCAAGATATTTTAACCCACAAATTCAAATTAGATAATTGTGAAGAGGCAATGAAAGTAGCAAGTGATAAAAATAAATCTATTAAAGTTCAGGTTTATAATTAATCTTTAATTTTAAAAAAATTTTCTTGAGATTTCATTAAAGCATCTATTAATCTCATAGTTTCAATAGTATCTTCAACAGAAGTTTCTAATACATCATCCTCATTAAAAATAAATCTCTGTAAATTTGACATTGTGCCCTCGAATGCATCAGGAAACCAATTACCATTAAGCTTTATCTCTTCCCATTCACTATTTTTAGTTTTTATTTCAAATCGATCTTTTTCAAAATTGGGATAATTTAACATTGAGCCTAATGTTATATATACAACTCCATCTGTACCTTCTACTTTCACAGTAGCATCTTGCTTTTCTTTACCAAATTGATAACAATGATTTAATGACAAAGCACATCTTAAATCTTTAGAATATTTAAGAATGGCTGTAGTTTTACTATCTGATAAATTGGGATATTTTGGATGTGAATTTGAGTATGCAAAAACTGCTTCTGGCATTCCAAAGATTGATCGTATTAAGTCAAAATAATGAATTGAATTATAAGGTATCTCAACTCTATCTAGCTTCTCTAAAAAAGGCCACAAATGCCATGGTAGAAAATATGAATAATGAAAATCAATATCAATAACTTTACCAAGTAAACCTTTATTAATTACATCTTTTAAGCAAAGCATCATAGGGCTGAAACGAAGTTGAAAATTTAAAGCTGCTGTGATATTTTTTTGCCTACAGACATTTAAAATTTCTTCAGCATCTTTAAGATTTGAGCCCATTGGTTTTTGGAGTAAGGCGTATGAATTTTTTGGTAATTTTTTTACAACAGATAAAAGTTTATCAGCTGGAACTGCTATATCAAAAACTACACTATCATTACTTATTGCATCATCAATATTATTATAAACATTAGGAATATTAAAATCATTTGATAAACTATTAGCAGTTTCCATATTTAAATCATAAACACCTTCAATTTTAAAATTTAATTTTTTGTATGAAGGAATATGAGCATTGCGTATTATGCCCCCAGCTCCAATAAATATAATAGGAAGACTTTTTGAGGGAACTTCCCATTTTTGTCGAAGTATTACATCACTCATATTGCTTAATATTCTCTCATAATTTCAAACTTTATTCAATAATGAATAATATAATTTTGCATGTAAATATAAATTTTATATATAAATTTATTGAAACTATTTAGGAAGCGTGTAAGATATTTTGAATGTATAGTGGACCAATTACTGACCCTCATCAACATTTATGGGATTATAGTTTCAAATACTCTCATGGCTGGTTACAAATGGATAGCCATCCTTGGACTGGAGATTGGACAATGTTGGCTCATAGTTATTTAATTGAGGACTATCTTGGTGACATTAAGAATCAAAATGTTACTAAAAGTGTACATGTAGAAGCTGAATGGAGTGACGATCCTGGCGCTTGGGGTGAAACAAGGTGGTTGCATGAAATTAATAAAATGCATCACTTTCCTAATTCAATTGTAGGGCATGTTAATTTATTTAACGAAGATGCTGAGCATGTTATTAATAAACATCTTGAAACCTCAAATTTATTTGTAGGCATAAGACACAATCAATTTAATCATGACAAAGATAAAGATTTTATATTTTCTGATATAAATCAAATGCAGTCTGGAATTTGGCTTAATAATTTTAAATTACTTAAAAAATATAATTTATCTTTTGATCTTGGGTGTTTCTATAATCAGCTCTTAGATGGTTCAAATGTAGCAAAACTAAATCCAGATGTTTCAATTATTTTAAATCATGTAGGACAGCCAATTAAAAGGGAGAAAGAAGAATTTAAAAGATGGAAACATGGTATCAAAACAATATCAAAAAATAAAAATGTTAATTGTAAACTTTCTGGAGTTACTATGACTGATCATAATTGGACGAATGAAAGTATTAAAGAAATATTTGATTATGTAATTGAATGTTTTGGTATAGAAAGGTGTATTGTTGCTAGTAATTTTCCAGTAGATAAACTTTTTGGAAGTTATGATCAGATATATAATTCTTATAAAGAAGTATTAAGTGGATTTTCTGAAGATGAGAATAAAAAACTTTTTCAATTGAATTCAAATAGAATATATAAAATAAATTAAATCAGATGAAAAATAATGGAGTAGCTTTAATTACTGGTGGAGGAACTGGTATTGGTTTATCTATTGCAAAAAAATTACATTCAATGAACAAAATTGTTGTCTTAACTGGAAGAAGAAAAGAAAAATTATTACAGGCAAAAAAAGAACTTAAATCAAGATGTTATATATTTGAAAATGATATTTCAGACCTAAATTCTATTCCAACATTAGTTAATAATATTGAAAAAGAAATTGGACCAATCAGTATTTTAATTAATAATGCAGGCATGCATTTAAGAAAAATTGCTATAGAAACTTCAGACGAGGAATGGAAAAAAGTTATAGATACAAATCTTAATTCTGTTTTCTCTCTTTCTAGAGAGTGTGCAAAAAAAATGATACAACGTAAAAAAGGTAATATAATTTTAGTTGGATCAGTAACTTCAATTATGGGCCTTCCTGATGTAACTGCATATGCTACTTCTAAAACAGCTTTATCTGGTTTGGCTAGAACTTTAGCTATCGAACTTGGCAAGTACTCAATTAATGTAAATTGCATCTGTCCAGGTTTTATTAAGACGGCAATTTTTGCGCGTGTAAGAAAAAAAGACCCAAATAGATTTAAAAAAATATTATCAAGAACTCCCCTAAATCGTTTTGGTAAAGTTGAAGATATTGCCAATGTTGTTGGGTTTTTATGTTCACTAGAAGCAGAATTTATTACTGGAACAACTTTGCCAGTTGATGGAGGCTTTCATAGTAGTTTTTAAATTTAATGATTAATAGATATAAAACTGTTTTAATCACAGGGGCAACAAGTGGAATTGGTCTAAGTATTTAAAAAATTTATCTCAACATAATTTAAAAATATATGCGTTAGATAAAAATAAAAAAAAACTTTTTAAAATTTGTAAAGAAACAAATTCGATACCAACTCATCTAGATATTTCTAATGTAAATCTAATGTATTCAAAATTATCTAAATTAAATATTGATATTTTATTTAGTAATGTGGGAATTGGTAAAGGAATAATGGGCTTATTAAAATCATCAAAAAAAGATATAATAAATTCAACTAAAGTTAATCTTGAGTCAGTATTACACTTATTAAAAATATTAGTTCCAAAAATGGTTAAAAAGAAAAATGGGCATATTTTTTTTAATTGGATCAATAGCTGTTTTATATCCAACAGATTCTGCTATTTATAGTAGTCAAAAAACAGCTATACATAAGATTGCTCAAAGTCTTCGAATTGAATTAAGTGGTTCTAAGGTTAGGGTAACTGAAATATGTCCAGGAAGAACTAAAACTTCTTTTGGAAATAATATTTTTTCAAATAAAAAGTTACAAAAAACTTTTACTAATTCATTTCAAGTTTTAGATCCTAAAGATATTTCAAATACTGTTTTTTTTCACTTAACACTAAATGGAAAATTAATATTAGTTTAATTGAAATTTTGCCAACTGAACAATCACCAGGAGGAATTTCTATTTTTCCATTAAGGGATCCTATTTTTGAATAATTACAGACTGTTGATTAAACCTTTAATATAACCGACTGCATATGCCATGCCAGCATGCCAAGGAGCTTCACAATTTAGAGCTGGTGTATGGTCAGGAATAATCACCCCATTAAAATTATTTTTTTTTAATATTTTGATTATATTAATCATATTTATATCTCCATCATCAACAAAAGCCTCTACATAATTAGGAATTTTTCCTTTTACATTTCTAAAATGAATGTACCCAATTCTATTTTCTTTTGAAAACTTATCTAAATATTTCTCTAGTCCATCTTCTTTCATTTCTTGAATAGATCCCAAACACATTTCTATTTTATTGCTTGAACTTGCGTTTATTTTAATAAGTTTTTCATACTCACTTGGGTTTTTTAAAATTCTTCCCGTTTTTCTCATTAATGGAAGTGGTGGATCATTAGGATGAGCAGCTAATGATACATTATTTTCTTCTGCAATAGGCAAAAGTTCGTTTAGGAAAAATTTAAGTCTTTCCCAAACTTCTTTTTCATCTGTAAAGGGAACAAATTTATTTGGTTCTCCTTCTTTATAGCGCATATTCCAAATCATTCCATCTGGAATTGGTTCTTGAAAATTTCTGCTTCCCTCAATAAGGGCGACTGACTCTGCTTTCCCTCTTGCAAATTCACCGCGTTCCCAACCCCAGACACCAGCTAAACTAAAACAATAACCCATTGTAGGTATTCCTACCCTACCCATATTCTGAAGAAGTCTTTTTAGTCCTTCAATTTGTTCATATTTTTTTGGACCATCAAGTAATATATCATGCCAATGAAGAGGATTAAAATTTTCAATGGCTTCAAAAATTAATCCATGTTCTGACATTTCTTTTTTTAAACCACTTAAAAGCTCAATATCCCAAATAGGCTCATTGTCACAAACACCCCATCCATTATTTCCTCCAGAGGATATAGTGGGATTATTTCCAGAAAAATAATTCGTTAAATGAGCTACAATATGAGTAGCACCAATTTGATTAACAAATTTGAAATTATTCTTAGTTAGGGAGTTTCTGTATAACCCAAAACCTATTTTCATAATTTTATCTTATATAATGCTCTTGAAATTTCAATTGTTTCTTATATAAAAGTTATATTTATATTTAAAATATTATAATTTATGAAAAAAGTAAAAAAAGTTTTTTCAATTAGTTTGGAGCCTGGTTATCGTAACTATACAGTAAAGGATTTAATAGAGATAAAAGGTAAAACAAAATTATCTCAAATTTTTGTTGCTAATTCAATTCAGGCTAAAGCAGCAGAAGAAGCTGGAGTAGATTTAATCTTAGCTAGAGCTGACGAAAATTTTAGATTAATCAGATTATCAGCTCCTAGAACATTTATTACAGCTGCAATCCCTTTTATAAAATATTCATCTAAAGAAAAAATTGTTGAAAAAGCTCTAGAGGTATTAGAGCTTGGTGCAGACTCAATACACTGTGGATCATGGAATCTTAATTTTATGAAATATTTAAATGATTTTAGAATACCTTTTCAAGGACATGCAGGGCTTGTACCAAGATTATCTACCTGGATTGGTGGAGTAAAAGCTTATGGTAAAACTGCTAATGAAGCTCTCACACTTTATAAAAATGTAAAAGATATAGAAGCAACTGGTGCATGGGGAATTGAGTTAGAGTGTGTTCCTGAGGACTTAGTTGAAGATCTATCCGCTAGAACTAAAATGTTAACAATTTCAATAGGTTCTGGGAAAAAAGCTGATGCTCAATTTCTTTTCGCAGAAGATATCTTAGGCCACAGTAGCATAGATTTTCCAAGACATGCTAAAATGTATAGAAATTTTAAAAAATTAGATGATAACATGCAAAGAGAGAGAGTTAACGCCTTCAAAGAATTTGTAAAAGATGTAAAAAATAAACAATTTCCGGAAAAAAAACATTCAATTTCTATAAAAAAAAACTGAGTTAACAAGGTTTAAAGAAGAATTAATTAAACTATCTAAATAAATGAAAAATATGGAAAAAGAAAATGATGAATTGGTTGATGCTAGAGGAGGTTGGACACCGGGGAAACTCGAATTCAAACCTTTGTTTTCTTGGCCACCAAAACCTATTAAACTAATTAAATGGTTATTTAACTATCCTGATGGATTTATATTCCCTTGGGCTCTTATACATTTTTTAATAGTCTTGATTAGTTATATATATTTTCTTCCTTCATTTGATAGAATTTCAACTTTAAGTTTAGATTGGATTTCTATTATTCTTCTCAGAAATTTTATAATATTATTTGTTTATACAAGTTTATGGCATTGGTATTTTCATATTAAAGAAGCTCAAGGAGATACGTACCGATATAATTTACGAAAACTTGGAAAAGGTAAACAATGGTTATTTGGAACTCAAACTCGGGAAAATATGTTTTTTAGCTTGTTTAGTGCAGTGCCTATTCAAACATTATATGAGTCATTAATGTTGTGGTGTTTTGCAAATGAATACACTCTCTTTCCTATCAAAGATTTTTTAGAAAGTCCTTTTGTATTAGCTTACTGTATTTTATTATTAATTTTTATACCAATACTTCAACACATTCACTTTTATCTCATTCATCGTCTAATTCATTTTAAGCCTATCTATAATAGGATTCATTATTTTCATCACAAAAATGTAAACGTAGGACCATGGTCCGGGTTGTCAATGCATCCCATTGAGCACGTTTTATATATAAGCACAATTTTAATTCACTTTTTTATACCATCACACCCACTCCATTTTGTGTATCAAGGTACGCATACAATGTTGGGTGCTCAAAAGGGGCATTCAGGATATGAAAGATTGGTTGTAGACTCAGAAACAGGAAAATCAATTCCAAGCGCAGGATACTTTCATTATCTTCATCATAAATATTTTGAGTGCAACTATGGGGAACTTAACAAGTCCCCTAGATAAATGGTTTGGCTCTTTTCACGATGGAACCAAAAAAGCACATTTTAAAATTTTTAAAAAAAATTAAATAAGT
>CALJVK010000023.1 GCA_937773465.1 uncultured Flavobacteriaceae bacterium
TATTGCCTTTAATCTCTTTTTCTCAAGAAGAAAAGTATCCTGACTTTTACTGAATGCAAAGGAGAAACATTAGAAAACAGTAGCGATTGTTTCTACAAAAAAACCAAAGAAATATTTTACAAAGAGTTTAAAGAGCCTTCAGTTATAAAGAAGGAGAGTTTCAAAGGAACTGTAAATGCTATTTTTGTAGTGACCAATGATGGCCTTTTTAAATTAATTTACCTCAATACTCCCTTCGAAGAACTTAAAAAAGAGGTGGCAAGAGTTTTTGCAAAATTCCCAAAAATAACACCTGCATTTTATAATAATCATAGGGTAGAAATGCAGTTTGTATTTCCTCTAAGTTTTCCGTTATCAAATGATATACAATCAGACCCTATTTCCATTGTTGTAACTCCAAAAAAAGACATTAATGATGTTTTAGAAAAAGAAATAATCACTTCTAAGAATTCATTATATAAAAGCCATTTAAATATTCCTTTTACCCATCAACGCTATGTAGATTATGAATATGCAATGCACAAAAATAATAAGCACACAGGTAGTAAGCCCTATTTGTATAAAGATGTAAGTCAATTTATTAACCTAGATTCTATAAAAAATAAATTTTTAAAGCCAGCAAAACAAACGTGGGTTGGTAAAAAAGTTTGGAATGAGCATTTATTAGCCATTCAAGAAAAAGATTATTGGTTTAATCTAGATGTTTTATTTGACGTTCAATTAGGAAAAGATAACTCTAATGATGTTTCCTTTACCTATAATAATTCTAGAATTTTACAAATAAATGGTGGGTTGGGAGATAAATTTTCATATTCAGCTACTATCTATGAAAGTCAAGCCAGATTTGCTGGGTTTGTAAATGAATTCATTTCAAACAGATCATTAGTTACTAGGCCTGCTTTTTCTGAAGGAATAGTCCCCGGAAGAGGCAAGGCAAAAGGCTTTAAAGAAGATGCTTTTGATTATCCTGTAGCTGAAGGATATGTATCATTTACCCCTAATAAATTTTTACAATTTCAGTTTGGACATGGGAAGAATTTTATTGGTGACGGATATAGATCATTTATTCTTTCAGATGTTGCAGCCCCATCTTTATATTTAAAAGCCTCAGTTGATTTTTGGAAATTTAAATACACGAATCTGTGGATATGGGGGAACGATTTAAGAACTAGAACAGTAATAAATAATGAGCACGCAAGAAAATACATTGCAATTCATTATTTGAGCATTAATATTACAGAGAGATTTAATTTAGGCTTGTTTGAAGCTGCAATTAGTTCTAGTGAAACAGGTATAGACGCAGGGTTTTTAAATCCGGTTATGTTTTATAGATCTGTAGAATTTAATAGAGGTGAAGATGCGGGAAATGCTTTAGTTGGAATTACAGCTAAGTATAAATTATCTGATCAGGCTTCTTTATATTCACAATTAGTTATTGATGAATTTTCTGTAGGAAACCTCACCAATTTAGGAGATTGGAGAAATAAATTTTCACTTCAATTTGGGGCAAAATACTTTGATGCTTTCAATGTAGAGAATCTTTTTATTCAAGGAGAGTTTAACTATGCAAGACCTTATACTTTTGCTCACAAAACATCTGTTTTAAATTACGGGAACAACAACCAAGCACTGGGTCATCTTTGGGGTGCAAATTTTTGGGAATTAGTTGGTATCGCTAGATATAAAAAAGACCGTTGGAGTGGAAGCGCCAAGGTAGTTTTTGGAAAGAAAGGATTCGATTTTATTGATGAAAGTGTTAGTTATGGAGGAAATATCTTTCAATCGTATGAAGATAGACAAGGAGATACTGGAAATGCTATTGCTCAAGGAAATGCTGCAACAATTTTCACTATAAATTTACAAGGAGATTATTTACTAAACCCTTCTAATAATTTAAGTTTATTTGCAGGATTTAATTATCGCAATTTTTCATTAGACGCAACAACTAATGGGTTTTCTACTAGTAATAATATATGGGTTAGCGCTGGTATAAGAGCTGATTTATTTAATTGGTATTTTGATTTTTAGTTAAAAAAACCTCCGCTAGGAGGTTTTTTCTATAAATCTTATTTAGCGTCTTGATAGTTATAATACCCTTCAACTGGAATCATTAAATGATCATATCCAGTCCCTTTAAACATCACATATGGAGCTCCGCTATTAAAATTGGTAGTTTGACCTTCAAGTGAAGCTGGATCTTTAGGGAACAGCATCAAATGTGCTCCAGATTCAATCCATTGACCTTCTGCAGCATCTTCTTTATTGAAAACTAACTGCTTTGTGTTGTCTTCTCCCATATCACCGTGAAGCATCCATGCCCATCCGTCAGTATCCATTTGAGGAGTTTTACCTCCCATATAAGCCATAGCCCATAGCATTGCAGGACCATCACCAACCATTGGCATTGCTTCATGCGGGTCTTTCCAGCCATTTTCAGGATCAGACATTCCTCTTGGGTTTGCGGCCATAGCAGTCCATCCGTTAGTTCCTTCTCTTAATACTGTTCCGTCCACATCAACTACAGTGCAATTAGCAGCAATATAAGATGGAGCGGCAGTACTGTAAGCCCAAACTTTCCATTCTATTGAAGTATGAGGCCCATCAGGTTCTCCATTTAAACTAACCACTTCAGCTGGAGCAGTTACTTGAGTACAGCTTATAAACAAAGCGATACTAAACATTAAAAATAGTAGTTTTTTCATTTTTATAATATTTAAATTGATCAATTAATTAAATTCTTTTGATAAATCGGCCGAGTCATACCACTCCATATAGTGAGATAATTTTCCAGCTTCATTAAATTGTAAAACAGCATACCACTTTAACATGCTCTTTTTTCCAGTAGCAGCAAAATTTGAAGTCCATGTTCCATAGGCTCTTACATTTCCATCAGGTAAATTATCCTCACCTAAGGCAGCATAATATTGAGGGTTCGTAAGTTTTTTATTATCATAGTTTACCATGAAAGCACGAAAGGCTTTTTTCCATTCAGCTTTGGGAAGAGAATCCATTCCTACTGCTGGAGGAGACCAAATAAAGTCTTCACTCATATATTTATCTGAAAAGAAGGCAGTAGAATCATTTTGCATAAATGCACCTAGCCAAGCTTTAGTTGTTTCAGTATTTTTCTTAAAAACACTCATTTTAGAATCTGTAGAAGTTTGGTTGTTTTCTTGACAACCAACTAGAAGTGCAAAAGCGAATGCACACAAAATTATTTTTTTCATTTTAGTAAAATTTTAGCTCTCCAAATGTACTAATTTTAATAAAGAATGGCAAATTGCAACTAATAAAAGAGTTTAAATTTGTTTTTACAGGTGCTTTTTTTTGACTCTAAATCCAGAATTTCGTATTTTTATAGTTCTTAAATTAAAAGAAATGAAATACAAAATAATAGTAGCATTAGGATTGTTGTTTTTAGTTAGTTGTGGTAAAGATCAACAGAATACTCCT
>CALJVK010000024.1 GCA_937773465.1 uncultured Flavobacteriaceae bacterium
TCCAGAAATCATTATTAGTGAAAGTAATACAAGTTGCATTTTTACAATTGCTAAAAACTTAGATCCTAATAAAATCCAGTTTGGGGTAGGAGTAGTATCTATTAATTGATTTACATTGGACGTCCTTGATCTGTGTAATAAATTTGCAGCAAATAAAAATGTGGCAACATTTATAAATAAAGTAAATGTAGCTCCAGCTTGAAGCATTTTCCATGTTCTTGGATAAGTTGGAGTTCCAAACACATTTCCCAGTTCTGAAAGTCCAATAAGGTTAAATAATAATGCTAGTATCACAATACTAATAAATGACCAGCTTTTAACTATGTATAAAAAATCAATATTAGATAAATTCCAAAGTTTTTTTATCTCATTTTTAAAACTGAAATCAATCGTAATCTTTGGGAGATTTACTTTGGTAATTCCTCCAAAGTTACTTTTAGTTAGTCTTTTGGAATCTTTTTTATTAAAAGAGAATGTAAAAGCATTTTGACTGAAGCTAAAAATTTTATAAATAGACAGCAATACAAGTGATCCAAATGAAATAAAAATCAGTCTATTGTAAATAAGTAGTTCTCCAAGTGGTAAGTACAATTCGTTTTGTTCTGAAACAGTCCAGTATCTTGTGTAGTAGTTTGATGCTGAAAGACCAGAAGGATCAAACAGGGCTGCAATAAATCTGTTGTCAGGGTTACTAAAAAGGCCTTCAAGTAATGCTTCAATGATTACTATTATAATAACACTTATAAAACCAACATATACATTTCTTGTAAACGTGACCACTCCAAAAATTATTGAGCTGTACAAAAAGAGGTTTGGAAGAATTATTATAAAATAAGCGTCTAAATATGATTTTAAATCAAAAGGATTAACAATGTCCTGATTAGTACCAGGAAGTATAAAACCAAGGGAAACTGCTATAAAAATAGCTACTATTACTACGTTTACGATAAAAAATCCACTTAAAAACTTTGCAGTCAGATAGTTAACTTTTGAAAATGGATAAGAGTAGAGTATGGTATGTATTTGAGATTCATAGTCCCTACTTATAGTTGATCCAATTATAGAAGGATAAAAAAAAATTAAAATTGAGGCTGGTGCTGCAAATGCACCTAAGACTGCCATAGGAGAATTTACAATTTTTGATGATCCGGTAGTTACTGAAATAGCATCAAATATTCCAGCAGAGGCAGCGGAAATAAGCATCCCAATCATAAAAAACACAACAGTATATATATATAAAGCAGGTCTGTTAAACCAATATTTTATTTCGTTAAAAAAGATATTTAAGAACATGTATTGGTTTTTTAAGAATTATTATTTTGATCTTCTTTAAGTGCAATAAAATAAACGTCATCTAATTGAGGCTCTGCTTTCTTGAAATCTGTTCCAGGTTTTTTATCTGAAAAAACTCTTATGGTGAGTGAATTATCTACGTTGTAATTAGAAGATAATATATTGAATTCGTTTTCAGCACTTTCAAGATCATCTCTTTGGACTGATTTGGTCCAAATTTTATTTTTCAATTCATTTGTTGAATCAACAGGCTTAACGTGTCTAAGTATTCTTCCGCCATTTAGAATTGCCATATCGTTACAAAGTTCTTTTACATCATCAACAATGTGAGTAGAGAAAATAACAGTACTGTTAGTGCCGACTTCTCTTAAAACATTTAAAAAACGTTGTCTTTCTGCAGGATCTAATCCGGCAGTTGGTTCATCCACAATAATTAATTCTGGATTGTTTAGTAGCAATTGTGCTATTCCGAATCTTTGTTTCATTCCACCAGAATATCCAGAAACATTTTTCTTTTTGACATCAGTTAAATTGGTAATTTCTAAAAGTTTATCAATTAAAGCTTTTCTTTCATTTTTTTCAGAAATTCCTTTAAGTTTTGCGAAATAGTTAAGTAATTCATCAGCTGACATATTTGGATAAACACCAAAAGATTGAGGAAGGTATCCTAATTTTTTTCTTAATGAAATTTGATCTTCTATAACATCAACACCGTTAAATATAATTGAACCACTATCAGGGGATTGTAATGTTGCTATGGTTCTCATTAATGTTGATTTGCCAGCACCATTTGGACCTAGAAGGCCAAACATTCCCTTGCCAATTTTTAAACTTAAATTATCCAATGCTTTTACATTGTTAGTGTATGTCTTTGTAAGGTTTTCTATTATTAAACTCATAATTGATTTTTAAAGCTGTAAAGATATGATTTTATTCCACATTCATTATAGTATGTTTTTGTTTAAAAATAAAGTTTTTAAGTAAGCATTACTATAGAAACAACAATTATATATTATTTGATTACTTTTAAAAAAAACATCAATCATGATCCAATCGTATAAACAAAAAAATAATCTTAAAGAAAATTATGATGCTATAATTATTGGATCTGGTATAGGTAGTTTATGTACTGCTGCCTTACTTTCTAAAGAAGGAAAAAAAGTTCTTGTTCTTGAACGTCATTATACTGCTGGGGGTTTTACTCATGTTTTTAAAAGAAAAGGTTACGAGTGGGATGTTGGTATCCATTACATAGGTGAGGTTCAAAATCCTAATGCTCCAATTAGGAAGATGTTTGATTATATTTCAAACAATGAGCTTCATTGGGCTGATATGGGTGAGGTTTACGATAAAATTATTATTGGAGATAAAACATATGATTTTGTAAAAGGAGTTAAAAATTTTAAAACAAAAATGTATGAGTATTTTCCTGATGATATTGATGCAATTGACAAATATGTTCAATTGATATTTGATTGTAATAAAACAATGAAAAAGTTTTATTTAGAAAAAGCATTACCAACCATTCTTAGTAAGTTGATTGGTTTTTTCTTTAGAAAAAATTATTTAAAATATTCAAGTAAAACAACTTATGAAGTTATTAGTTCAATAACAGAAAATGAAGATTTAATTAAAGTTTTAACCGGGCAGTATGGTGATTACGGCTTACCACCAAAGCAAAGTAGTTTCGCAATGCACGCTAGTGTGGTAAAACATTATTTTAATGGAGGAAGTTTTCCAATAGGAGGTTCTTCCCAAATTGCAAATACAATTGATAAAGTCATAGAGTCAAGTCAAGGGACTATTGTTGTCAATGCAGAAGTGAAAAAAAATAATAATTGAAAATAATAAAGCTGTAGGAGTTGAAATGATTGATGGCAAGAAATTTCATTCTGATTTAATCGTTAGCGGAACCGGAGTTTTTCAAACTTATAATCATCTGATTCCTAAAGATATTAGCGTTAAACATGGTTTTGTAAATAATCTAAAAAAAGTAACTCCCTCTGTAGCTCACGGTTGTTTGTATTTAGGGCTAAACGGTACTTCTGAAGAGCTTGACTTACCTAAAAATAACTTATGGATATATCCAAAGGATGTTGATCATGACACAGCTGTTTCAAATTATTTAAAAGATAATGATTCTGATTTTCCTTTGGTGTATATTTCTTTTGCTTCATCAAAAGATCCTTCTTGGCAGTCTAGATACCCAAATAAAAGCACAATAGATATTATCACATTGCTTCCTTATGAAAGTTTTATGAAATGGGAAGGAACCAAGTGGATGAAAAGAGGTAATGATTATAATGATTTAAAAGAAAAAATCACAAATCGACTTTTAGATCATTTATATAAACAACTTCCTCATTTAAAAGGGAAAATAGATTGCCATGAACTATCTAGTCCCTTAACAACAAAAAACTTTGTTAACTATGATAAAGGAGAGTTATATGGAATTGATCATAATCCCTCAAGATTTAATCAAAAGTTTTTAAGACCACAAACTCCAATCAAAGGACTATATTTAACAGGTCAAGATATAGTTTCAGCTGGTGTTGGTGGTGCTCTTTTTTCTGGGCTTATTACTTCAGCTTCAATTACAGGAATTAATTTTATGAAAAAAATATATAAATAAAAAAGTATTTAAGTATGAAAGTTTCAATGGATTATGTTAATGATAACACTTTTAAAGTAAAAAATGAGTCAAACAATGAGTTGCTGATTGACATGTGTGATCCAGAAAAAAAAAAATCATCTTTCTCCGATGGAATTATTGTTGTCTGCCGTGACATCGTGTGCTGCAGTTGAAATAGTTTCAATGATAAAAAAAAGAAAAAGAAATTTCAAAAACATATTAGCAGAAGCTAATGGTGTAAGAGTTGATACTACTCCCAGATATTTTACTTCAATTAATATTAAATATATTATTTACTCTAAAGATTTAACAGAAAATGAAGCAGACAGATATATTTCTCTTTCATTAGAAAAATATTGTTCTGTAGGCGCTACTATTAATGATAAAACTACAATTAATCATAGTTTTGAAATCATTAGATGATTTTATCTAGATAAAGTTTTTTTCATAAAGTCTTCAGCAAATTTAAAAGACTTCTCTCTAGCAGCTTTGTTTCCACCAATTGTTACGCCTCTTTCTACACAGAATAGAAATCCTATTTTTTGTAAAAATGGATTTGTCATTGGGATATTTAGGTAATTCATAAGAATGTCGCCATCTTTATTTACATCAAAAATACAATCTTTGAAACTATATCCGTTTTCATTTATTTCTATTTCTCCTTTTCTGTCAAAGCCATGATGAGAATCTTTGTAAACTGTGACGTTTATATTAGACATGGCCAGTTTATTAACTAAGTTATTACAAGGTTGTGAAGGTGTCCAATCATCTAATTCTCCAATTAGTATATGTATTGGAACTTTACTGAAATTTAAATCCTCAAAATCAAAAAAACAAGGAGGGTAAAATGCTAAATGTGAAGCAAAGTTTAAAGATTTATTTATACTGTTTTTTAATGGGAGCCATGCTGAATATAATGCTACAGCTCCACCTAAACTCCATCCAGTTATTGAAACTTTTTCTTTTATGATTTTGTGGATGATTAGATAGCTTTTCTAATGCTTTGTATGCATCAACTATCATTGTAGCCATAGTTATCTCGTTTTGAGTTCCTACAGTGGAAGTAATATTTCTACTTTTAAAACTATTTAACTCAAAGGTTGCATATCCTAAGTCTTGGTACATTTTTAAATATTCATAATGATGTTCAGCCCATCCTAAGCTTCCAGCTACTCCAATAATTAATGGATATCTTTTGTTGGTATTTAAGGAATCTGTAGGGATAAATAATTGACCAAATACTTCTTGACTAGGGTTTTTTGATTTTGAAATTACATCGTTTAATGTATATGGGTTAGAACTTGTAAAAGTTATTTTTTTTGTTGGATTTTGTGACCATACTAAGCATGACGTTAGAAAAAAAAAGTAATAAATAGTTTGATTTAGAGTAGAACATGCTATAAAAATTAAATTATTTTTTCAATCTTACTTTCAATATTATTAAAGTTAACAATATTTCCAACTTTCTTTCCTAAATATGCTTTTGCAATTGGTGTATTTGGTGAAATACAGTGAATTTTAATAATATCGCTTTTATAGATTTCGGAGGAGATTGAAATAAAATAATTATTATTTGTTGTAAATATTATTGATCCAATTTTGACACTAATAGTACTAGGTTCAATTGATTTTACTAGAACAAGATTTTTTTTTTACACTTTCAATTTCTTTTATCCTATTACTGTTTTTTTCTCTTTCAATTTGAATCATTGCTCTAGTAGTTTCATGTTTATCTCCTGCACTGCTCTTAGTTTCTTCATTTAATGATTTAAAAAGCTCTTGATCAATTTTTAAATAATTTTTTAATTTATTATTGATGAGATTTTCACAATGATCAAATAATAAATTTTTTAAATTTTTCATTCAGAAGATTTGTAAAGTCCAAGTTCAGAAATCAATGGGATATCTTTGGAATCAACAATTGTAAATCTTAAATCTTTAACTATTAAAGGTTCAAATTTTATCAATCTTTTTTTTCCAATTGTAGTTCCTTTTTCAATTGTAACCCATTTTTCATTTACTTTTATTTCAAATATAAATTCTTTTATTCTTTGTCCTAGATTGATGTTTTCAGAGATTTCAAAAACATCTACTAATTTTTCATTCTCAAGAGTAATATTAATTATGTTATTATTATTTGATTCAAAAGGACAAAATGTATTAATATCCTTATCAATAAACTTTTTTATAGTATGACTTTTGTTATTAAATTCTATCTCAGACTCTTCCATAATATTTTTATTAAAAGTATTTTTTATAAACTCACCAAGCTCTAACATTCGTTGAGCATCATTTTCATGTATTAACCCTCTTTTATCAACAGGAATGTTTAATAATAAAGAACTGTTTAATCCAATTGAATTGAAATAAATATCGATTAATTTATCTAGAGATTTTACTTTGTCATCTTCTTCTGGATGATAATACCAACCAGGTCTAATAGAAACATCCGTTTCAGTAGGGATGAAATGAGTTCCATATTCTTGTCCAGACGAAAATTTATAATAATCTGGCATGCCACCATACAAGCTGTCTCGATAAATATTTGACCAGGTAGTTTTACTGGCATAACCTTTTTCATTACCAACCCATCTTACATCAAGACCCGCATCACTAAAAATAACAGCGTTTGGTTGTAGTTTTCTAATTATTTTATGAGTATTTGACCAGTCGTAATAGGTCTTTTTGTCAACTTTTCTTATTTCATTAGCTCCCCCATAGTATCCGTCTCCTCCGTTAGCCCCATCAAACCATACTTCAAAAATTTCTCCATAATTAGTTAAAAGTTCTGTCAATTGATTTCTAAAATATGTAATATAATCTTCTGTTCCATAATCTGGGTGGTTTCTGTCCCATGGAGATAAATAAACACCAAGTTTTAAATCGTACTTTTTACATGATATTTCTAAATCTTTAATTAAATCTCCTTCTCCGTTTTTCCATGAACTGTTTTTGACTGAGTGTTCGGAATATTTACTTGGCCATAAAGAAAATCCGTCGTGATGTTTTGCGGTAATTATTATCCCTTTCATTCCAGATTCTTTAATTATTCTTGCCCATTGATCTGTGTCAAGTTCCGAAGGATTAAAAGTTGAAGGTGATTCATCACCAAATCCCCACTCCATATTTGTGAATGTGTTCATATTAAAATGAATAAATGCATAGTATTCCATTTCTTGCCAAATCTTTTGTCTTTCAGAAGGAATAGGCTTTACAGTTTTATATGATTGATTACAAGAAAATAGAATTATAATTACAAGCCCACTTAAAATATTTTTCATCTGTTTAATTTAGGATTTTTATTTTATTAACTTAGATTAAAATTAAATATAGTGTCAAAAATACTAGTTACTGGGGGGTTAGGTTATATAGGAAGTCATACTGTAGTCGAGTTGCAAAATCAAGGTTATGAAGTTGTAATTATTGATGACTTATCCAACACATCATTAAGTGTATTAGATAACATTTGTGAAATTACTAACTCATCAATAAAGTTTATTGAGTTGGATTTAAAAAATTCTGTCAAGACAAAAGAATTTGTTTCAAGTAATAATGACATTTGTGGTGTGATACATTTTGCAGCCTCAAAAGCAGTTGGAGAAAGTGTTGAAAATCCATTAAAATATTATACTAATAATCTTTTTTCATTAATCAATTTATTGAATGAATTAATTGATTTAAATAAAGAAATAAATTTTATTTTCAGCTCTTCAGCTACCGTATATGGTAACCCTGAAATTGTACCAATAACTGAATCTGAGCCTATTAAAAAAGCAGAATCCCCCTATGGAAATACTAAACAAATTGGAGAGGAGATAATTAAAGATCTTGTTAATTCCAATCCAAATTTCAAGGCTATTTCACTTAGATATTTTAATCCAATTGGTGCACATTCCTCAGCTTTAATTGGAGAACTACCTATCGGAGTTCCACAAAATTTAGTTCCTTTTATTACACAAACATCAATTGGATTAAGAAAAGAACTAACTGTTTTTGGAAATAATTATCCAACTCGAGACGGTTCTTGCGTTAGAGATTATATTCATGTTGTAGATTTAGCTAAAGCACATATTAAATCTTTAGATAAACTTATAAGTAATAAAGATAAAAGTTATTATGATACTTTTAATATTGGAACAGGAAAAGGCACCTCTGTTTTAGAACTTATCAAGTGTTTTGAAAATGTTACAGAAAACAAGTTGAATTTTAAAATTGGAGATCGCAGAAAAGGGGATGTGGCAGAATGTTTTGCTGATGTTTCTAAAGCTAATAAATTTTTGAACTGGAAGTCTGAAATATCTGTTGAGGATTCTCTTTTATCATCTTGGAATTGGGAAAAAAACATTAATAATGAAAAATTATAATAGAAGAAATTTTTTAAAAAAATCTACACTAGGTGCAGTTGCTGCATCAACTCTTAGCATAAGTTGTCAAGAAAATATTTCAAAATCTTCACCTGGAAAGTATATGGGTGATTTTGCTGATAAACCTTATGATAATGTTAAAGCAGCCTTTATTGGTCTTGGTGCTAGAGGACCAGGTCATTTAAAAAATTTTTCAACTTTAGACAATACCCAAGTTGTTGGATTATGTGATTTATATGAAGATAATGTTAAAAGAGAGTCAACTAGACTTAAAGATTATAATAAAAACTCAAGTAATGTGAAACTATATTGGGGGTAGTGAGAACAATTGGAAAACAATGCTTAAAGAAACTAATCCAGATATAGTTTTTATATGTACTAACTGGAAAAATCATGCGCCAATGGCTATTCAAACTATGCTCGATGGAGCACATGCTTTTTGTGAAGTTCCTTTAGCTCTTACAACTTTAGAAATGTGGGATATAGTTAATACATCTGAACATACACAGAAACATTGTATGATGATGGAAAACGTAAATTATGGCAGAGATGAATTGATGTATTTAAATATGTGTAGAAAAGGTGTTGTAGGTGATTTATTGCATGCTGAAGCTGCTTACATACATGAGCTTAGATTTCAAATGAATCAAGAAGAAAGAGGCACAGGGTCTTGGAGAACAAATCATTATGCTGAAGGCAAAGGAAATTTATACCCAACTCATGGACTTGGACCTGTAGCTCAATATATGAATATAGCTAGGGAGGAAGATAATTTTAAAACAATTGTTTCATACTCAACTCCAGCATTAGGAAGAAAATCATATGCCAATAAGAATTTTGATAAAGATCATAAATGGAATAAATTAAACTATAATAATGGTGATTTAAATACTTCAATTATTAAAACAAATATGGGTAGAACTATTCTTGTTCAATGGGACGAGACAAGTCCTAGACCATACACAAGACATAATTTAATTCAAGGTTCCAAGGGAACACTTGCTGGTTTTCCAACTAGAGTAGCTCTTGAAGGTGGGTTTGAAGGAATTTCTGAAGATCATCATTCATGGATTCAAGGAAAAGATTTAAATCTACTCTATGAAAAATATGATCATCCTTTATATACAAGGTTGAATTCAAAAACAAAAAAATCTGGACATGGTGGTATGGACGGAATAATGATGTATCGAATAGTAGAATGTTTACAAAAAGGTCTTCCACTTGATCAAAACGTATATGAAGGGTGTTTTTGGAGTGCTGTAACTCCTTTAAGTGGAAAGTCTATTGACGATAATGGAATGCCACAGGAATTTCCAGATTTTACAAGAGGAAAGTGGAAACAAACTAATCCACTTAATATAATTACTTAAATTATGATTAATGATTCATTAATCATTTTGGCAGCTGGTCTATCTTCTAGAATGAAAAAATCGGTTTCTAATAATAATCTAAGTAAAAATTCAATTGAACAAGCAAACAATATAGAAAAGGGATTAATTAGTATTGATAAAAATGGTAGGCCATTAATTCATTATTTATTACTTAATGCTAAATCAGCAGGTTTTAAGACCATTTATTTAGTAATTGGACAAAAATCAAAAAGCTTTAAAAATTATTTTAATAAAAACAAATACGATGGTTTAGATATCAAATTTGCAATTCAATATTTTGATATAAACAGAGTTAAACCCTCTGGAACTGCAGATGCATTATATCAGGCGATAACTCAATTTCCTGTCTTAAAATCTTTGAACTTTTGTGTTTGCAACAGTGATAACTTATATTCTTCTAAAGCTCTTAATAGTGTAAGGTCTACGTCTTTTTTAAATGCATTTATTTCTTATGACAGAGACTATCTAAACTTTAGTACTGAAAAAGTGAATTCTTTTTCAATTTTAAAACTTAATAAAAATGGATATTTAGAAGATATTTTAGAAAAGCCAACCACAAAGGATTATGAGTTTTTTAAGGACAAAAACGGCAAAATTAGAGTAAACATGAATCTTTTTAAATTTAATGGATCAGTGGTTTTTTCGAATATTTAAAAAATTGTCCATTTGATAAATTAAGAAACGAAAAAGAATTGCCAACTGCAGTTTTGAATTTAGTAAAAAATCAGCCAAACTCTGTCTATGGAATTCCATTTGAAGAACACGTTCCAGACCTTACATCGAAAAATGATATTGTAGTTTTAAATAAACTATTAGATTTTGAATGATTTTATTTTAAAATATGAAATTCCCAAGCTTTTAATTTATTACTATCTAAGTTATAAATAGTGTTGTTAATTAAAGTCTCAAAACTTCCTTTAATTCCAGTTTCAAACTCTAATGTCTCGTTAGAAAGATTTGCAATAAAATACATTGAATCATTTTCTTTTGATCTTTTAAAACAAACTAGGTTTTTTATTTTCTAATTCTATTATTTCGAATTTAACTTCAGGATCTATATTTAGTAAATGATTTTCCTTTTTAATTGTATTTAATATTGAATAAAAATTATAAAAATCAGATTTATTTTTAGGTATAAAATCTTTTTCAAAAAACTCTAATCTTTTTTCTAAACCATAATCTTGTCCATTGTAAATTAAAGGAATACCAGGTAAAAAATAGGTTAGTGCACCAAATGTTTTTGCACCATCACCATATCTGTCAAATACAGTACCTGCCCAAGTATTTTCATCATGATTTGAAGTGAAGTTCATTAGAATATGCTCCTGCAGATAAATCTTTATAATTTCTATTTATATTAAAACTTAAATCATCAGAGTTATTCTCTTTTTTAGCAATATTATTTAAAACGTGGTGACCTGACCAATTAAAACTCATATCAAACATTTCGATTAGTTCAAATCCTCCCGGATGATATCCATCCGACTCAGCTAACATTATAACGTTTTTAATATTATTTAATCTTTCTATTGATTTTTTCCAAAATGATGGTGGACAACTATGTGCAGCATCAGCTCTATATCCATCTATATTGTGTTCATTAACCCAGTATTCCATTGCTTCTATCATTTCATTCTGCATTTCCATATTATCAAAATTCAGATCAGCTACGTCAGTCCATCCCCAAGATTCTCCAGTATCAGGGTTAATAGGATCTGTAATCTCACCTTTGCTGTTTGTTGTATAATATTCCGGATTCCGTTTTTATCCAATGGTGGTCCCATCCGGTATGATTTGCTACCCAGTCTAGTATTACAAGCATGTCGTTTTTATGAGCTTCTGCTATTAATTCATCGAAGTCTTGTTTATTTCCAAATTCTGGATTAACATCTTTATAATCTGAAATTGAATAATAACTCCCAAGAGTGCCTTTTCTTTTGACTTTAGAAATAGGATGAATAGGCATCAGCCATATTATTTTCACACCCAAATCTTTAAGTTTATAAATATCTTTAGTGAAATCATCAAAACGACCAGATTCAGAATATTGTCTAACATTTACTTCATAAATCACACCATCTTTGATGTTATTTAAATTAATATATAATTCATTTTGATTGTCACATGAAATAATTATCAATAAAAAGAATAACAAGATTTTTTTCATAATGGTAGTATTTATTTATTTAAAATTGTGTTAGTATCGTTAATTGTAAGATTAATTTTATCCCCACTTATTAATTTTGCTGAAGTTGATTTTTGATCAATTTTTATTTCAATTTTTCTATTTTTAATATTGACTTTAAAGGAATAGCTTTCCCATTGTTTAGGAATTTTTGTATCAAAATAAATTTTATCATTTTTAATCCTTAATCCAGCAAACCCTTCAACAATGCTCATCCAGGAACCTCCCATAGAAGTAATATGTAAGCCTTGTTTTATTTCCTTATTGTAATCATCTAAATCTAATCTACTTGCTCTAATGAAGTAATCATATGCCTTATCAATATTATTTATTTTTGAAGCTAAAATACTGTGGATGCATGCTGAGAGTGATGATTCGTGTACAGTAAATTGTTCATAAAACTTAAAATTATTTACTAATTCAGTTTTAGAAAAATCATCTTCAAAAAAATAAAAACCTTGTAATACATCTGCTTGTTTAATATAAGGTGATCTAAGAATTCTATCCCAAGACCAATTTTGATTTATAGGTCTTTGACTTTGAGGAATATAATTAATTGGTTTTAAATCTTTATTTAAAAATCCATCATTTTGAATAAATACGTTTAAGTCTTTTGAATAAGGTAAGTGTATGTTTTCTATGATTTTTTTCCAGCTTGATATTTCATCTCTACTTAATCCGTTTTCTTTATAAAGAAATTCGTTACTTCTATTACTCCTTTTTGCAATTTCTGAAAGTTGGTAGATTGTATATTTTAAACACCATTTTGCACTGTAATTAGTATACCAATTATTATCTATGTTGTTTTCATATTCATTTGGACCTGTAACTCCAAGAATTACATATTTATTTAACAAACTAGAGAAGTTCACTCTTTGTTTCCAAAACCTTGAAATAGCAATTAATATTTTTATCCCTTTATTTTCTAAAAATTCAAAGTCATCAGTGAAGGTTATGTATTTTTTAATTGCTTGTGCAATTGCTGCATTTCTATGAATTTCTTCAAATGTAATTTCCCATTCATTGTGACATTCTTCTCCATTTACAGTAACCATGGGATATAGTGCAGCACCGTGATTTAATCCTATTTTTTCTGCATTTTTAATTGCGTTTTCAAGTTGATTATAGCGTTGATTAAGAAGGTTTTTAGCAACATCTGTATCTTTAGTTCCTAAGTAAAATGGCACACAATATGCTTCAGTATCCCAATAGGTCACTCCTCCATATTTTTCTCCCGTAAATCCCTTTGGTCCAATATTTAAACTTGGGTCATTTCCGTTAAAAGTTTGATTTAATTGAAAGATATTGAATCTAATTGCTTGTTGAGATTTAACATCTCCATTAATTACTATATCTGAACATTCCCATATTTTATTCCATTCTGCTATATTTTCTTTACACAAATCAATAAACCCAGCTTTTAAAGCATTATCACATTCTTTTTTAATTATATCATTAAAAGATTCTTTCTCTGAATCATTTGAATTCACATAACCACCAACTTTAAAAAGTGTTAATTCGTCGTTCTTGTTTAATAAAAATTCACTAGAACATCCTATTAAATTTTTATCATTGCTTTCTAAATAATTCGCATCAATTTTTTTGTTGTTAATTGAGTAAAATGTTTTGAAAAATGTCGATATTTCAAATTCTGAATTTATAATACTAGAATTAACTATGCCTAAATTATTTTTTGAAATTGAATTAATTGTTGTTACAAATGGTTCATTCCAATTAGAGTCGTTATTCCTAATATTTATATCTATACATGGAAGAACTTTAACTTTAATATTGTTGTCAAAAACTTTAATTTTATAGTTAATAGCACCTATATTTTCTCTTTTCAGTGAAATGAATTTTTTAGATTGAATTTCTATCTTTACTGAGTTGTTTGTTTTGATTAAAGCTTTTCTTTCACACCATCCTTCTTTCATGTTTAATTCTCTGTTATAAAAAAGAATTTCACATTTATTTAAATCTAAAACTTCGTTGTTTATTGTTATTCTTATTTTATTCCAATTTGGACAATTTACCATTTTAGCGAAATAATCTGGATATCCTTTTTTCCACCATCCGACTTTTGTTTTATCACGAAAATATATCCCACTTATATAGTTTCCAATAGTTTTGTTATTAGAAAAGTCCTCTTCAAAATTTCCTCTTTGTCCAATCTTTCCATTTCCTAAACTAAAAATACTTTCTGAATCAATCATTTTTGATGAATCAAATTTATTTTCAATTATAGACCAAGGATCTAAGACGTATTTGTATTTAAGCATTATTTAAAATCATTTAAATTTATTTCCTCAAACTTTTCAAAAACTTTATTAGCAATTTTTAATTTACTTGATTTGCCTATGCCAATAGTCGTCATATTTATTTTATTTCCAGCAATTATTCCTGCTTCTGAATCTTCAAAAACAACACAGTTCTTTGGATTTGAATTTGTTAGTTTTGAAGCCAAAATGAATCCCTCTGGATCAGGTTTTGAAGCTTTAACGCTATTGCCATCAATAATAGCATCAAAGTAGGAGTAAAGATTAAGTTTTTTTAATATAAATTTTGCATTTTTACTTGATGAATATAACGCAATTAAGTGATTATGTTTTTTGGCATTTTCTATAAAATCATAGACTCCTTTTATAATGTTTGAAGAGTCAATATTTGATATCTTGTTTAAATAAAGATTGTTTTTTTTCTTTAAAATTTCGTTAAATTCTTTTGAGCTAATATTTAAGTTTGCCCATTTCAAAATTTTATCCAAACATTCTGATCTACTAACTCCTTTTAATTCTTCATTTTTTTCAGCACTTAAATCATAGTTTAAGCTAAAGCAAATTGACTTCCAAGCATCAAAATGATAATCCTCAGTATTAGTTATAACTCCATCTAAATCAAATATAAAGGTTGGCATATTATTCATACTAATAACTAATTGTTTTTTTATCTGTAATAAGAAGGTTTAATAGTCCCGCGATTATCAAGGATAGACCTGCAACAACCATCGAAAAAATTGCTTTATCTCCAATCAAGTTGGTTAATAAATTTATACCTCCAATAGCTGCTATTATCTGAGGAATTACAATGAACATATTAAATATCCCCATGCTCGTACCCATGCTTTCTTCTTTAACCGAACTAGATAACATCGCATAAGGCATAGATAAAATACTTCCCCAGGATATTCCAATCAAACTAAAAGAAAACAACAGCATATTATGGTTTGAAATAAAATACATTGATATAAAGCCAATTCCACCAGCAAGTAAGGACCAAAGGTGTATTTGTTTTCTGTTTATTATCTTTTTTGATGTATAAAGTGTTAATATTAATGCAAATAACATTGAAGATAGCCCATATGTTCCCATATAAGATCCAGTCAAATTTGAAGCTTTTTGAAAATTTAAGTTTTCAGAATTATATTGAGATAATTCAACTTTATTAGTTAAATCAAAATCGCTCATTATTGGAATAGGAGCGTTGAATACATGTTCAGTAATAGCAGGGTTAGCCATACTCCACATAGTGAAAAATGCAAACCAACTAAAAAATTGAATTAACCCTAGTTTTTTCATTGTTAATGGCATTTCAATAAAATGTTTAGTAAACTCACTTAGCATAGATTTGAAATTTCTGCCCTGTTGTTCTTTAAATTTTTTTAAATCTTTTGGAGGGTATTCTTTGGTTGTGAAAATTGTAAATAATATTGATGATAAAAAGACAAATGCTCCAATTCCAAACGCAAGTTTTACTGAATCAGGAATAACACCAGGAAGAGCAACATCACTTACTCCTAAGCTACTTACAAAATATGGTAAGTTACTAGCGATCCAAGTTCCTATACCAATTATTAATGTTTGAGTCACAAATCCATAAGATCTTTGAGAGTCTGGAAGCTTGTCAGCAACTAAAGCTCTAAATGGCTCCATACTTATATTTATTGATGCATCAAGAATCCATAAAAAACCAGCAGCCATCCACAGGGTTGATGAATAAGGAACGAAAAATAAAGTTACAGAGCTAAGTACTGCTCCAATTAAAAAATACGGTTTTCTTCTCCCAAGAACAGGATGCCATGTGTTATCACTTAAGTAACCTATTATTGGTTGTACAATTAATCCTGTTAAAGGAGCGGCAATCCATAAAAGAGGAATGCTAGCTTCTTCTACTCCTAAAGTTTGAAAAATTCTAGACATAAATCCACCTTGAAGAGCAAATCCAAATTGAATTCCTAAAAATCCAAAGCTCATGTTCCATATTTCCCAAAAGCCTAACTTTTTTTTCATGTTTTAAAATAAAAAATTGATAAACAAAGTGTCTATTAAACGTTATGTATTTATAGGAGATATTTACCTAAGGAGGTTTTCTTAAATAAATTAAAAACTATAAATAAATTGAGAAGTAGATTTATAATTTTAAGTTGCTAATATATTGTTTTTTTAAAATTATTTCTATAAATAATTTGAAAATCTACTATAACGTTATAGTGTAATTACTAGTTTAATCAAGAAGACTCTCTCTTAATTAGTGAACAATTAATGATTTCTGTTTTGTGTTCGTTACTGTTGGTAACCCCAGTTAATTTATTTATCAAAAGCTTGGCAGCTCTTTCACCCATGATTTCACCATGTTGACTAATAGTAGATAGAGTGGGAGAGGAATATCTGGAAATCACTCCATCTGTAAATGATATTATTGCAATTTCATTTGGAACAGAAATTTTATTTTTCTTAAGTACTTTTAAAGCTGAGCCTGCATAAATTTCGTTTACACCTAGAATTGCATCAATTTTTTTAAATTTAAGAAGCTTTTCCAGCTCATCTTCTAAAAAAGACATTTCTAATTGACTTCCATGTTTATCTTTAACTTTTATAATTAAATCACTGTCAGGGATAATGTCATTATCTTTCAAAGCTTCTAAATATCCTTCTGTTCTAAGGTTTCCTACACTTACATAGTCTTCAGAAGTTATAAGAAGAATATTACTCCTTTTATCATCAATTAGAGCTTGAGTTGCTTCTTTTGCAGCTTGTTTATCGTTTACAATAACTTTATCGCATTTAACATCATTTATAACTCTGTCAAAAAGAACAACCGGAATCCCTAAATCAATAGTTTCTTTTATATGATGAAAATCTTGTTTTTTTAATGTCTCTTTTGCTATTGACATAATTATTCCATCAATATGTCCATTGGCAAGAGTTTCCATATTTAAAACTTCTTTTTCAAAAGATTCGTTAGAAACAGCAATAATTACATTATAACCATTTTCAGTTGAAAATTTTTCAATACTATTAATTACTATTGAAAAAAAATGATGTACAATTTCAGGTATTATAACACCTATTGTTTTAGTTTTTCTGTTTTTTAAACTAAGAGCAATATTATTAGGACGATAATTATGTGCTTTTGCAAATGCTTTGATTTTTTCTCGAGTTTCAATACCAATTTCGTGACTATCTTTCAATGATTTAGAAACCGTAGAAATAGAAACATTTAATTCATTTGCAATTTCCTTAAGAGTTATACGTCTAATCATTTTACTAAATTTAAATACAAAAAATTAAATTTTAAACAAAGATAAACAGTATATTTTGTTAAATTGATAAAAATAAAGTTATTAACACTATAACGTTGTAGTTAGTTAGCTATAACGTTATAGTTGGTTTTTATATAAATCTTTCTTGTTCATGGACTTTAAATATTATAAATTAGTTAACGAGAAGTAGGTTTTTTAACCAAACAAAAATCAAAAATATGATGAAATTTTTTAAACAAATTCAAATTCTTTTTTTGCTTTTCCTTTCACTGGGAGTTTTTGCACAACAAAGTGTTTCGGGTTTAATTACAGATAGTTCAGGTACTCCTTTACCTGGTGTTAATGTAATTATACAAGGAACAAATGTTGGAGTTTCGAGTGATTTTGACGGTAATTATCAAATCAATGTTGATAATGGTCAAGTTTTAGTTTTTTCTTATATCGGATACGATAGTGTTGAATTAACTGTAAATGGAACAAATCAAGATGTAAAAATGACAGAATCTGACTCTGAGTTAGACGAAGTTGTAGTAATTGGTTACGGAACAGTTAGAAAGAAAGACTTAACTGGTGCTGTAGATTTAATTACTGAAAAGAACTTCGCAAAAGGTTCCGTAGTATCTCCTCAACAATTAATTAGAGGAAAAGTTGCAGGTGTTTCTATTGTTTCAAATAGTGGTGCGCCTGGAGATGATTCTAATGTTCTAATCAGGGGAATAGGATCTTTAAACCTTAATTCTAATCCATTATATGTTGTTGATGGAATTCCTTTAGATGCAGGTGGAGTTGGCGGATCTAGAAGTCCATTAAACGCTATTAATCCCTCTGACATCGAAGCAATAAGTATTTTAAAAGATGCATCTGCCACCGCTATCTATGGATCTAGAGCAGCAAACGGAGTCGTGTTAATTACAACTAAAAAAGGTAAGACAGGAGATCTTAAGTTTAATTTTAGTTCAAGATCATCCTCTTTTACACCAATTGATTTTGTAGATGTATTAAACGCATCACAATTTAAATATGCTGTTCAAGCAACTGGTGTTTCAGATTATATCTCTAGGCTTGGATCATATGATACAGATTGGCAAAGAGAAATATATGAAACTGCAAGAGCTCAAAATAATAGCTTCTCAGTTTCAGGTGGACTATTAAACATGCCTTTTAGGGCATCATTAGGATATACTGATCAAGACGGAATCTTGATGGGTGATAATTTTAATAGAATGACAGGATCATTCAATATTGCTCCATCCTTTTTAGATGGTGATTTAAGAGCTAATGTTAATGTTAGAGTTGTTAGAAGTGAAAATGACTTTGCTAACAGAGGAGCAATTGGATCAGCTGTGTTTTTTGATCCAACAAAACCTGTTTATGGATCAAATCCTGACGTATTTGGCGGTTATTATTCATGGACAGATTCAACTGGGAAAAAACTAGCATTATCTCCAACAAACCCTTTGGCTTTATTAAATTTAAGTGATGATGAGTCAACAGTTGATAGAATTATTACTAATTTAAAATTAGACTATGATCTTCCAGTTGATGGGTTAATTGCAACTGTGAATGCTGGATATGATAATTCTAAAGGAGAAGGTTTTAGTTCTCAAGATAAGAACATGCCAACTGATGCAGTAGGTTTTAACGGAAGTAATAATATGTACTCAAATGAAAGTACTAATTTATTATTTGACGCCTATTTAAATTATGCTTTAGAATCCGGAAAATCTAATTTATCTGTTACTGCTGGTCATTCTTATCAGAGTTTTGAATATGATAATTCAAGTACAGCATCAGTCGAATATTTAAATACAGATGGTTCAGTTAATAATGGTTCTTCCACTACAAACTCATATATAGATACATCAAAAAATGTTTTACTTTCTTATTTTGGAAGAATTAATTATTCTTTTAATGAAAAATACTTGCTTACAGCTACTTTAAGAGCAGATGCATCCTCTAAATTACCTGCTAACGATAGATGGGGTCAATTTTTTTCTGCTGCTTTAGCTTGGAACTTTTATGACGATGGAGTCGATAAATTAAAGTTAAGAGTTGGATTTGGTGAAGTAGGAAACGTTAATGGTCTTGGAGATTATAATTTTTTAACCAGATATGTTAGTAGTGATTCAAAATCTAAATATGGTTTTGGAAATTCTTTCTATTCAACTTACAGACCAGCACCAATTAATAAGAACCTAAGATGGGAAGTTGGTCAAACTGCTAATTTTGGTATTGATTTTATATTTTCTGACTTAAAGTTAAATGGTTCATTAAATGCCTATATTAAAAAGACCAATGATTTAATTGCTACTGCAGTTATCGATCCATTTACAAACTTTGGAACAACTATTGATGCCAATATTGGTGATATGGAAAATAAAGGAATTGAATTACAATTAAATTCTACTTTGTATGAATCTGATGATTTAAAATTTGATTTGAGTTATAACATTTCTGTAAATGATAATAAAATCACAAGACTTGATAATGATCAAAATGTAGGTGGAATTGGTTTTGGTGCTTTTTTACAAAAACATGAAACAGGTAAAGCGCCTTATTCATATTATGTTTACAAACAAATATATGATCATAAAGGAAGGCCAATTGAAGGTTCGTATGCTGACTTAAATGGTGATGGAAGAATAAATAATGATGATAGGTATACTTATAAAGACCCTTATGCCGATATATTAATGGGGTTAACAGCTTCAGTTACATATAAGGATTTTGATTTAAGCATGGCCTCAAGAGCTAGTATAGGAAACTATAGTTCTAATAGAATGCAAGCTGCTTCAGTTGAAAATCAAATATGGAATCTGGGTAGATTATCAAATGTTCACACATCGTATTTAGATACAGGGTTTTTGTATTTTTCTGATAAGAATGGTCTAAGTGATCATCATATTCAGAATGCTTCTTTTTTTAAATTAGACAATGTTACATTAGGTTGGACAGTTGATAATGTAATTGCCAATAATCCCATGAGATTATATATAAGTGCAGATAATCTGCTTACCATCACAGAATATGAAGGAATAGATCCTGAAATCACAGGTGGTATAGATAGTAACTTTTATCCAAGGTCAAGAGCTATTGCTTTAGGACTTGATATTAATTTTTAATCTTATAACTATGAAAAAAATATTTTATTTATTCACTTTAACTTCAATGATACTAGTATCGTGTCATGCTGATTTAGATCAATTCCCAACGGATCCTGATTTATTTACCGAAATTGATGTTTTTAAAGATGTTGATTCAGCTAAAGGAGCACTTGCGAAAGTGTATGCTAGTTTAGCTATTACTGGTCAGGTAGGTCCAACAGGAGATCCTGATATTGATCCTAGTCTAATTGATGAAGGATTTTCTCAGTATACAAGAATTTTATATACACTTAATGTTTGTAGTACTGATGAGGCAGTTGTAGGTTGGGGAGACCCAGGTTTACCTAATATTCATGAAATGTCTTGGGATATAAACAATCCTTGGACTCAGGGCATGTATTTTAGGTTAGCCCAAGTTGTTTCTTTTTCTAATTCATTCATTGAAAACGCTGCTGATTTAGCTTCCAGTAATAATGAGGCTTCTTATTTTGTTGCTGAAGCTAGATTTTTAAGAGCTTATGCATACTTACAACTTATGGACATGTATGCTAATGTTCCTTTGGTAACCAAAGTAACTTCTGAACTTCCAAAACAAAGCAATAGACAAGAGATTTTTTCTTTTGTTGAAACAGAACTTAATGAAATTAGTTCAACACTTGCAGATTCAGGATCTAATGAATACGGTAGAGTCGATAAAGTTGCAGCATGGGCATTACTTTCCAGACTTTATTTAAATGCACCTGTATATATTGGATCTGACATGAGTTCTCAAGTTATAACTAACGCTGAAAAGGCAATTTCTAGCTCATATTCTCTGAACACTAGTGATGGAAATGGAAATGGTTCTGCATATGATGAATTATTTTTAGCAGATAACAATAAAAACGGATCTCAAAATGAGTTTATTTTCGTAGTTCAATTTGATGGATTAAATAGTCAAAATTGGGGTGGTGGAACTTTTATGGTTCATGCACCAATTGGTGGTTCAATGAATCCTTCGATCTTTGGAGTTAATGGAGGATGGGGAGGTCTTAGAACTACAAAAGCTTTAGTTGATAAGTTTGAATACTCAGTAACAGCATCAAATTCTGATGGACATCCTACTGCTTGGTCTGATTCAAGAGCAATGTTTCATACAGATGGACAAAACTATGAAATGGAAAAAGTTGCTCCTTTTAAGGAAGGTTATGGTGTTACTAAATTTAGAAATGTTGATGTGACTGGAGCTGCCGGATCTGACTCTTCAGGAGACCATGTTGACACAGATTTATCAATAATTAGACTAGCAGAAGTTTATTTAAACTATGCTGAAGCTGCTGTAAAAGGTGGAGGTAACCTAGACACTGCTGCAGGATTGATAAATCAACTTAGGTCTAGAGCTGGTGCCCCAACAATTACAAGTTCTGATTTAACGGTTGACTTTGTGTTAGACGAAAGATCAAGAGAATTGTATTGGGAAGGCCAAAGAAGATCAGATTTAATTAGACACAATAAATTTGTTACATCTAATTATATGTGGCCATTTAAAGCAGGAGCTGCTAAAGGGAAAGCTTCTGACGATTATAGAAGAATATTCCCTATTCCAGAAGCTGTACTTCTAGTGAATACTAACTTAACTCAAAATCCAAATTATTAATTATGAAAACTATATTAAAATTTAGTAAACTATTATTATTTACATTTTTAATTGTAAATATTTCTTCTTGTGAAAAAGAAGATTATTTAATCTTTACTGCTATAAATCAGAAAGAGGTTAAATTCCAAAATGAATTTCAAGATGTTTATAAAATATCTCAACAAACATCAAATAATATTTCAGAACGTTTAGTTTGGAATGCTCCAGACTTTGATGCGCCTACTACTGTAACTTATGTAGTTGACATCTCAACAAACAGTGATTTTTCCACTATAGATATGAGTTCAGGAGATACTTCTAATAATCATTTAGGATTAAAGGTAAGTTCAATGCTTGAATTTGCTGAAACTTTAGGTTTAGACGACGATCCTAGTACAACATTTAGTGATGGTTCACCAAATAATACAGGAATGGTTTATGCAAGAGTTACTGCTTATGCGGGAACTTCCTCATCTGGTGCAAATCAGTCATCTACTGTTTCTAAAACAGCTTCAATGAATATCGAAGTTCTTGAAAATGTTGGGGCTTGCACGGATGCTGCTTTAAGTAATTGGGGACTTGTTGGAAGTGCTGTTAACGGATGGGGTGGAACAAATAGAGGATTTGCAGCTGGAAATGATGTTCCATTTTTAAGTAATGGGCAAGATGGAATGTTTAGAGCTGTTGCTACCTTGTATGATGGTGAATTTAAAATTCGTGAGGATAATGCATGGGGGCTTAATTATGGAGATAACGGAGCTGATGGAACATTAGAGCAAAATGGAGCTAATATTACTATTTCCGCAGGTCATTATATTATTGATTTTGATGCTGTTAATTTTACTATAACTATAACGCCTGCAGGAACTGTATGGGGAGTAGTTGGTAGCGCAACTTTAAACGGTTGGGGAGCTGCTGAGGATGTGAAATTAATGCCTGACCCATGTAATGATGGTGTTTATATAGTCAAAGACGTAGTTTTAAATGATGGTGAAATAAAATTCAGACAAGATGATGCATGGGGAGTAAACGTAGGAGATAACGGAGCTGATGGTACTTATGAAGCTAATGGAGCGAATATTTCTGTGACTGCTGGAACATATGACATGGCGCTTGATACAGTTAACGGAACATATACATTAACTGTAAAATAAGTTTGTTTTCGATTTATTAAAAAATGGGTTGTCAGCTTGATAATCCATTTTTTTTTATTCATTTTTAATTATGAAATCATTTATATATTATTTTTTTATTTTAATAATTTCTTTAAATAGTAATTATTCACAAGACACTTTTATTAATCCTGTAATTAATGGCGGTTATCCTGACCCGTCTATTGTAAGGGTCGATGACGATTTTTATATTGTAAATTCTTCTTTTGAGTATTTTCCTGCGCTTCCTATTCATCATAGTAAAGATTTGGTTAACTGGGAATTAATAGGTTATGGAATTGATAGACCTAGTCAAGCAATTAAGGAAGTTAATTTGTATGATGTTCAGCAGCAAGGTGGTATTCATGCTCCATCAATTAGATATCATGATGGACTTTTTTATATCGTTGTAACAAATGTGTATTCACCTGAAGATAAATCTAAACCTACTGAAATGGTTAATTTCATATTAACTGCTAAAAATCCAGCTGGTCCATGGTCAGACCCATACGTTATTGAAGGTGCTCCTGGGATTGATCCAGATATTTTTTTTGATGATAATGGTAAAGTATGGTTCGTAGGAACTCATGATACTGGAAACCCAAACAAAAATGGAATAGGTGAAATTTGGATTCAAGAACTAGATTTAAATAGCTGGAAATTAACAGGTGATAGGTTTTCTATTTGGACTGGTGCATGTGGAGGATGTTGTGTAGAAGGTCCTCACATTTATAAACAAAATAATCGGTACTACTTAATGGTAGCTGAAGGAGGAACCTCTTACAATCATGCTGTAATGATAGCATCAAGTGAAAACATTGAAGGTCCTTACGATTCTAATCCTAAAAACCCAATACTAACCTCTAGACATTTATCTAATAACAATTGGGTACATAGCACTGGTCATGCTGATTTAGTTCAGTTAAAGGACGGTCGATGGTATATGGTTTCCTTAGGCATAAGAAATGAAATGGATGCTACTAGTAACATGGGAAGAGAAACTCATTTAATGCCAGTTTCATGGGAAGAGGCATGGGATAATTGGGTTGAAGTTGAAGAGGGTAGATGGGAACCTGTTATTATTAAATGGCCAGTAGTAGCTCCAAAAACTGGAAAAATAGAGAGATTTACTCCAGTCCCATTTATCGAAAAAAAACAATATGTCAATAATTCTTTTTACGATGACTTTAGTTCTAATACACTTGATTTACAATGGAATTTTAGAAGAGTACCTAGAAAAAACACTTATGTATTAGATTCTAAAAATAAAAAACTTAAGTTAAACCTTAGTCCTGAAACTTTTAAGTTAAGAGGTCAGTATAGTTTAATGGGATTTAGGCAAAAGGAAACTGAATTTGAGTATTCTGCAAGTATGAATTTTAAGCCTAAAAACAACTTATCTGAATCTGGTTTAAGTATGTTTTCTCAAGATGATAATTACATAAATTTTACAATTAAAAAAGAAAATAAAAAAACTAACCTCGTTTTAATAGTAAAGCCCAGGGAAAGTGAATCGAGAACTATTAAGTCAATGCCAATTAAATATAACGATGAAATAGTTTTAAAAATCCTTTCAAAAAACAACAAGTATACTTATCATTATTCAATTGATGGAGGTAATTCCTTTATGTTATTTTCGGAAACTAAAGCTAATTTAGTTTTATGCAAAGGTTATATTGGAACTAATTTAGGTTTGTATGCTACAAGTAATGGAAATAAAACCAAAGAATATGCTGAATTTAATTGGGTTAAAAACCAAATAAAATAATTATTATGAAAAATTTACTATTTCTTTTACTCTTACTTTTTTCTTTTAATTCGTGTAATAATAAAGAATCACTGATTTATGATTCAAAATCTTTAGATTCACTAGTAAGTAAATATGTTGACAACGGTTCCCAGGCTCTTCTTCTTGTTAGGTTAGAAGACAGAAATGGCAACACAATATATCAAAATAGCGATAAAGACAATGATCTTGTTCCAAACTATGATATTAATGAAAATACATGGTTTAGGATTTGGTCTATGAGTAAAATAGTAACTATTTCTTTAACCATGGATTTAGTTGAGGATGGTTTATTAAGTCTTAATGATCCTGTTTCTAAATATATTCCTGAATTTAGTAATTTAAAAGTTGCATTATCAAATAATGATCAAGCTTTAACTAGTTACGGTCAAACCCTTGGAAATGATAATTTAGAACTACAAAACCCTTGTCCTATAAAATTAGTTGAAAGTAATTCTGAAATGACTGTTTTGCAATTGATTAATCACCAAGCAGGTTTTTATTATTCTACAACAGGAATTGAGTGCTTAGATAATGCTTTAGATTCTAAAAATTTAGCTGCATCCAAAAACTCCAATGAACTGATACAGAAATTATCTGAACTCCCTTTGATTGATCATCCTGGAAATAAAGATTTTTACGGTCTTAATACAACAGTTTTAGGTCTTGTTAATGAAATAGCTTCAGGCGAAAGTTTAGACAATCTTGTAAAAAATAGAATAACTGGACCAATGAATATTAAAGGTCTGCAGTATAATAAGAATTCTGATACTCAATTATTGCCAGTTTTCTCTGGTGTCGATTCTATAATAAGATTAGCTAATGAGGGAGAACTTGATATTATGGGTTCATATGTTCCAGGATATGGTTCCGGAAACAAGTTATTTATGGGAGGAGAAGGAATGATTGGAACAGCTGATGGTTATTCAGATTTTTTAAGAATGCTATTAAATCATGGAGAATTAAATGGACATAGATTTTTAAATGAATCTTCAGTAAAAGAAATATATGCTCCCCATACACAATTAGATAATGAATACGGATACAATGGTTATAATTTATGGGTAACGAGTGATTTAAATAAAGATAAAGGATATGGTGATGAAGGTTTATGGACTGGTGGAGGTTATGAGGGTACACATTTTTGGATTGATCCTAAGCGTGATTTCGTTGGACTGATAATGACACAAATGTTTGAAACACCAAAGGCTGGACATGGTAGAGATAATGAAATTAGAGGAGAAGTTTACAAACAAATATTTAAACAAGAACAGTAATATGAGAAAAAAAAACTTTATAGTATTTATATTTTTAATTACAATCTCATGTAAGACAGAAAAAAAGGATTTTATTTCAAACGATAATATTCAACTTTCTGATTTAATCGAAAGAGTTGAGCCTCCAAATTGGTGGGTTGGAATGAAAACTAATGACCTAGAGCTGTTAGTGTATGGAAAATCAATTACTGATTTAGTGCCAAAAATAGATGATTCCAACATAAAACTCAATTCGTTTGATAAAGTAAAAAACGAAAATTATCTTTTTTTAAACATTTCAATTTTAAAGAATGCTGAACCAGATGAAATTGAAATAGATTTTTATAATGGTGAAGTTATTGTTGATAAGTATGTTTTTTCTTTATTAGAAAGAGAAAAAAACGCATCAAATGTTGAAGGTTTTAATAATTCAGATGTGATGTATTTAATAACACCTGATAGATTTGCAAACGGTGATCCATCAAATGATGATATAAAAGAGATGTATGAACGTCCAAATAGAGATTATGATAGAGGACTTCATGGTGGAGATATTCAAGGCGTTATTAATCATTTAGATTATATAAAAGATTTAGGATTTACAACCGTGTGGGTAAATCCTGTTTTAGAAAATAACATGAAAAAATCATCATACCATGGTTATTCAACAACGGATTACTATAAAGTTGATCCTAGATTTGGTTCCAATGAATTATTTAAAGAATTAAGTGTTAAGTCAAAAGAAAAGGGAATTAAACTTGTGATGGACCTGATACCAAATCATTGTGGATCTGAACACTGGTTTTTTAAGGACCCTCCAATGGACGATTGGTTTAATAATCAATCTGGATTTAAGCAAACTAGTCACACAAGGGAAACTGTTCAAGATATCTATGCCTCTGAAATTGATAAAAGAGAACATGCTGATGGATGGTTTGTTGAAACAATGCCAGATTTAAATCAAAAGAATCAAAAAATGTCTAAATATTTAATTCAAAACACATTATGGTGGATTGAATATGCTGGACTTTCAGGGATAAGGGTAGACACTTATCCATATTCTGATAAAGACTTTATGTCAGATTGGACTTTTGCTGTTATGAATGAATACCCTAATTTTAATATTGTTGGTGAAGAATGGTCTGAGAATCCTATCGTTATTTCCTATTGGCAAAAAGATAAAATCAATCATGATGGATATGTTTCTTATTTACCAACTTTAATGGATTTTCCACTTCAAATATCATTTACAGAAGCTTTGTTAGACGATTTTAATTGGGGAAAAGGTTTTATTAAACCTTACAAAGTATTAGCAAGTGACTTCTTATATCCTAATCCTAATAACTTATTAATATTTCCGGATAATCACGATATGGCCAGATTCTATACTCAAGTTAAGAATGACATAGATTTATTTAAAATGGGGATTGTTTATTACAGTACCATGAGGGGCATCCCACAGTTTTATTACGGCACTGAAATTTTAATGAACAGCGATGAAAATCCAGGTGATCACGGATTAATTAGAACTGATTTTCCAGGGGGATGGTTAGGAGATAAAACAAATGCATTTAACGGAGATGGATTATCTATTAAGCAACTAGAAACTCAAAAGTTTTTTAAACAAATTTTAAATTGGAGAAAAAATAATAATATAATTCATAATGGTAAACTAATACAATTTGCTCCAAAGGATGGGATTTATTCTTTTTTTAGAATTTTAGAGAATAAAATGGTTTGGGTAATATTCAATAGAAATAATTCATCTAAAACTTTAGCAACTTCTAGGTTTGATGAGCTTATTGAAAATCATAAAAGTGCATTTGATGTATTAAATAAAAAGAAAATCTCTATTTCAGAAAAATTAATAATTAATGCAAAATCAGCCTTGATTTTAGAGATTGAATAGATTTATTCATATTTATGAAAAAACTTGTTTTATTATTCTTCACGCTAATATCTAGCTCCATAATAGCTCAAGTTCAGGACAATGTAACATGGTCAACAAGTCCAAATCCATTTAATGACTCTGAAAAAATTAAAATCAGTGTTTCAGGACTTGATCCTTCAAAATGGTCAACACAGGACGTGTATTTATGGACTTGGTTTTTTGATTCAAATGACGTAGAGGTAAGTTCTCAGATTAATTGGAATGGTGAATGGAATAATTCAAAAGAATCTATGAAAATGACTAAGAATTCTGACGGAACTTTTTCATTTGAATTTACACCAACAGAACTATTTCAATATGAGGGGATTGGTAAAATTGGTGTTTTAGCCAAAGCAAAAGATGGAACAGGAGATAAAAAAACGCCCGATTATTTTTTCGAAGTTGGTAGATTTGATTTGACTATTAATAGTCCAAAAATTAATCCAGTAATTTTGGAAAGAGAAGGTTCAATTAATATTTCTGTTTCATCTGCTAATGAAATCAATTATTATTTGATGAATGGGGATCAGGTTTTATTTGAATCATTAAATATTAAAAATTTTTCTAAAGATATTTTTGGTCCAGATTCGGAAAATGATGGGCTCAAATTGATTGAATCAACAACATTAAGATTATTATGTAAGGATATTAATGATTTAAATAATTTTATAAACTTAAATTTTGATATAGTTGTTGAGCCTAGTTCAAAAGAGAAAGAACCTCCTTTTGAACTTCAAGATGGTATTAATTATATTGATGATAATTATTCAAAAATTTACTTACAATTAAATGCACCAAATAAAGATTTTGTTTATGTACTTGGAAATTTTAATCAATACATAAAAAGTAATGAGTCATTAATGAATATAAATCCATCAAACAATAAATTTTGGATAGAGATTAATGATTTAAATGAAAATGAGAACTATTGGTATCAATACGAAGTGTTTTCAAAATCTCCAGTTTCAGACTCTCCAACTGTTGTTAAAGTAGCTGATCCATTTTCTAATGTAATTATATCTTCATATGACGATACAGATATCCCATTAGATTCTTATCCAGATTTACCTAAATTTCCTGAAAATCAAAAGGGAGAATTTACTTTGATAAATCAACTAGATAAATACAATTGGAATGTTTTAAATTTTGAAAAACCAAAAAAGGAAGACTTGGTTATTTATGAAATATTAATTAGAGATTTTGATAACGAAAGAAATTTACAAAATTTGATTGACAGAATAGATTATTTCAAAAACTTAAATATAAATGCAATTGAACTTATGCCGGTCATGGAATTTGAGGGTAATGAAAGTTGGGGTTACAACAGTTCTTATCATTTATCATTGGACAAGTTTTATGGAACTCAAAATAAGCTAAAAGAGTTTATAGATTTATGTCATGAAAACGGAATAGCGGTAATTTTAGATTTAGCTTTAAATCATGTTTTTGGAAGAAGTCCCTTAGTAAAAATGTGGATGGATGATCCAGATAATAATTCTTGGGGAGGACCATCCAATGAGAATCCTTATTTCAATCAATCTGCAAAACATACTTACTCTGTTGGCTATGATTTTAATCATCAAAATGAACTAACTCAATATTATACCAAAAGGGTAGTAGAACATTGGATTAATGAATATAAAATTGATGGATTTAGATGGGATTTAACAAAGGGATTTACTCAAAATTGTGATGAAAATAATTACGATTGTACTAATTCGTTTCAACAAGATAGAGTTGATTTATTAAAATCATATGCAGATTATTCTTGGTCATTAGATCCAGATCATTATGTCATTTTCGAACATCTAGGAAGTGATAATGAGGAAAAGGAGTGGGCTAATTATAGAATTGATGAAGGTAAAGGAATTATGATGTGGGGGAAAATGACGTCGTTGTTTAATCAACTTTCAATGGGTTTTTCTGATAATTCTGATATTTCCAGGGCAGATCATAAATCAAGAGGATTTAATGATAAAAGACTAGTTGCTTATGCTGAAAGTCATGATGAAGAGCGAATAATGTATAAAAATTTAAATTTTGGAAATTCTTCTAATTCTAACCATGATGTAAAGAATTTGGAAATAGCTCTTGAAAGAATGAAAGCTTTAGGTTCTTCTCTTTTATTGATTCCAGGCCCAAAAATGATATGGCACTTTTCAGAAATGGGTATGGAAAACTCAATTTTTACATGCGAGGACGGATCATATGGAGGTGAAGACTGTAAGCTATCAACAAAGCCTCAGCCTCAATGGAGTGATGATTGGACTTTTTTAAATAAACGAAAAGAGATTTACGAATACTGGAGTAAAATAATTGAACTTAAAATTAATGAACCAGTTTTTGAAGGTGAATATGAACTAAAAGTGTTTAATCAAAATAAACTTCTGCCAACTATAGGTATTTGGAATGATAATTTATCGGGTGATACTTTGAAATACGTTTATGTCATTTCAAATTTTGATGTAACTAAAAAATCATTAATACTTAATTTACCAATAAGTGGAGAATGGAAAGATCTTGTCAATAATGAGTTTATTGATTTTTCTCAAAATTCATCAATTGAACTTGAGCCCGGAACTTCACTCGTTTTAGGAAATTATCTTGATTGTGGTTCCGTTGACTCAGATGGAGATGGAGTTGGAGACGCTTGTGATGATGATGTTGATGGTGATGGAATTTTAAATGCAGACGATAATTGTCCTGAAACTCCTAAGGATATCACTGTAGATGTTAACGGCTGCGCCGTTTTCACTTTGCCTTTAGATAATAACAAAGTATCAGTTACCAGCGCGAGTTGTATTGGTACTACTGACGGATCGATTGGACTTAGTATTGAGGATGCTAGTTATGCTTATTCAGTTACTGTTACAGGTCAAGACGATCCAATTACTTTAGGCGGCGAGACTAAGACGGCTTCAGTGACTGGTCTTGGAACTGGTACTTACACGGTTTGTTTTAAAGTTGACGGACAAGACACTTACGAGCAGTGTTTTGAAGTTAATATAGGCAGAGCCTAAAGCGTTAAGCGTGTTTATAGATGTTGATAACGACAACAGAACTACTAGCATACAATTAAGCGGTTCTTCTTCTTACAATGTAGAAGTAAACGGTCAGCGTTATGACGTTAAAGGGGATAGGTTTACAACTAATCTTCCAACAGGACTTAGTATTATTAAGATAAGCACAGACTTAGACTGTCAAGGTGTAATAGAAAGAGAGATCTTTATCTCAGAAGACATTCATTACTATCCTAATCCAACAGACAGAGATGTTAATGTTCATGTTTCTGGGGAAGATACTTTAGTACAAGTCAGCGTGTTTAGTGAAAAAGGAGATCTTATTTTACAAAAGAACAACAGATACAAGACTTTCAAGAAAAACAAACATTGATCTGTCTAGACAAATCACAGGAACTTACATTGTAGTTATGGAAGGAAAGACTGTTAGAAAAACATTTAAAATAGTAAAACGATGAGAAATGTAATGTTAAAACATTTACATATATTAAAGCTTTGAAATTTCGAAATATAATTTTATGGAAACAGTTTTTGAAACCCTAGATTGGGTTGTCTTAGGAATTTACTTTTTTTTACTTATTGGTGTAGCTGCTTGGGTGGTGATCCAAAAAAACAAAAACACTGAGGATTATTTTCTTGCTGGAAGAAATGTTGGATGGTTTGTAATTGGAGCTTCCATTTTTGCTTCAAACATAGGATCTGAGCATGTTGTTGGTCTTGCTGGTACTGGATTCGAATCAGGAACTCCAATGGCTCATTATGAATTGCATGCATGGATAGTATTACTATTAGGATGGTTGTTTCTTCCCTTTTATATTCGAAGTGGTGCGTACACAATGCCAGAGTTTTTAGAAAAAAGATTTGACAGTAGATCTAGGTGGTTTTTGTCTATATTTTCTTTATTAGCTTATGTAATAACTAAAGTATCAGTTACTATATATGCAGGCGGAATAGTAGTTTCTGAATTATTAGGAATTCCTTTTTGGTACGGTGCAATAGGAATTGTAATTTTTACAGGAATATATACAGTTATTGGCGGTATGAAAGCAGTCATTTATACAGAAACTCTTCAAACAATTGTGTTGATTTTAGGATCAGTTATAATTACTTATTTGGGTTTACAAGAAGTAGGTGGTTGGGGACAATTAAGAGAAACAGTTACCGCTGTGAGTCCTGATCATTTTAATATGTGGAGACCAATGACAGATCCAGATTTCCCATGGACAGGTCTACTTATTGGCGGAACTATTGTTGGAATTTGGTATTGGTGTACTGATCAATATATTGTTCAAAGAACTTTGGCTGCAAACAATATTAAAATTGGTAGAAGAGGAGCAATTTTTGGTGCTTATTTAAAGTTACTTCCAATTCTAATTTTTTTAATACCTGGAATAATTGCTTTTGCTTTGACAATCCAAGATCCAGAGACATATGTT
>CALJVK010000025.1 GCA_937773465.1 uncultured Flavobacteriaceae bacterium
ATGAACTTAATTTAGGTTTTTTGTTAGGTTGTTTTGTGTTCTTCATTTTAATATTTTGTTTCAACTAAGGTCGATTTTGCTTCTTCCCATAATTCTTCAATGTTGTAATATTCTCTAGTTTCTTTATTAAATACGTGTACAACAATATCTACGTAATCAATCAATACCCACTTGCAATTATCTAATCCTTCAATATGCCAAGGTTTTTCTGATAACTCTTTGCTAACACATTTTTTTATTGAACCTGTTATAGCATTAACTTGAGTTGATGAATTTCCTGTGCAAATAATAAAATATTTACAAGCTACATTTTCAATAGTTCTTAAGTCTAGAATATTAATTTCCTCACCTTTAACGTTTTCAATTCCTTCAATTATATTTGATATTAAATTATCTGTATTCAAAATTGTATTTATTAGGTGTAAATTTAGGATATTTAAATCTACTATTTTAGTTTTAATATATTATATAATATATATATGAATGTAATCAAACTTAGTGCCATTGACTCTACAAATGATTATTTAAAAACAAATTTTTTAGATAAAACTAAAAATGACATTCATGTTGTGTATACTTTTAATCAAACAAAGGGAAGAGGTCAGAGGGGCAACACCTGGAATAGTGAACCAGAAAAGAACTTAGCTTTTTCTATAGCATTTTTTCCTAATAAATTTAAAGTTGAGAATCATTTTAGAATAAATATAATCTTCTCTTTATTTATTCTAAATACTCTGAAATCTTTACAAATTCCTGACATAAAAATTAAATGGCCTAACGACATTATGTCAGGAAACAAAAAAATATGTGGAATTTTAAATGAATTAAAAATAAAAGGAAGCAAAATTGAAAAAATTATAATAGGTTTTGGATTAAATATTAATCAAGAAAATTTTGAGAATTTACCTGGCGCTTCATCATTAAAATTAATAAAACAAATTGATTATAATTTAAATGAAATAACTATGTTATTTGTTCAAAATTTAAAAAAATATAATTACCTGGATTTTTTAATTAATCCAAAATCCAATAATAACATTGAAGTTTTTTTTTCAAAGTATAAAAAAAATCTTTTTGGTGTTAATAAATTATATAGATTTAAAGATTGTAATAATATTACCTTTTTAGGTAAAATTATCTCGGTAAATATGGAGGGAATTATAAAATAAAAAAAGATGATGGTGATTTGGGATTTTATAATTTTCATGAAATTAAAATGATATATTAATTAATGGAATCATTTGTTGAATGGGGTTATTTAGGATTGTTTTTATCTAGTTTTTTAGGTGCTACAATTATTCCGTTAAGTTCTGAAATAGTTTTAAGCCTAATGTTATCCCAAGGTTTTGATATTAATTTAAGTATTATAATTGCGACTACAGGAAATTGGCTTGGGGGCCTAAGTAGTTACTATTTAGGTAGCTTAGGAAAGTGGGATTTTGTTGAAAAATATTTTAGAATTAAAAAAGATAAAATCACTAGTTTTAAAATAAAGATTGATAAATGGGGGAGTACCTATGCATTTTTGTGCTGCTTACCTTTTATCGGCGATCCGATAGCAGTTAGTTTAGGGTTTTTTAAAATAAATTTTTTGAAAGTTTCTTTTTGGATGTTTATTGGCAAATTAATCAAGTATGTACTTTGGACAATAATTACATTGTGGGGAATTTCAATTTTTTAATTCCTCGTACCTTCCAGGAGCCAAAATACCAGACAGAAAATCAAAAATAAAATGTGGAACAATTTTAATTAAAAAAACAATAACTTTCCAAGTTTTTGTAGGTACAATAATTTTTTTTCCTTTTAACATTCCTTCAACACCTTCCTCAGCAATTCTAAATGCAGATTTTTTTAAAAATTTAGGAACACTATCCATTTCATCTTGAACACCACTTGCAGTATGAAAGTTAGTAACTGTATATCCAGGGCATAGTGCTGTGGATGTTATTCCTTTCGAGTTGTAATTTATATTCAATGCCTCACTGAATCGGTTCATAAAAGTTTTAAGTGGACCATACATAACTTGAATTGCTGCTGGAGGAGCAAATGCAGCAACTGATGAAACGATCATTATTTTTCCGTGATTATTTTTGATCATGTCACGCACAAAAAGTTTAGTCAAAGAAATTACAGAAGTAGCTAAAACTCTTATGCAATTTTCTTCGTCTTCAACTGAATTTTTTTCAAAAGTATCAGGTAGTGCATACCCAGCATTGTTAACTAAAACATCAACTTGATAATTTTTAGATTCACAAAAATTATAAATATTTTGTGGACCTTGTTTATCAGCTAAATCACAAGGGAAATAAGTAGATTCAACTCCGTGTTTGGAGTTAATTTCTTCAGAAATTATTTTTAATTTATTTTCAGATCTTGAGGTTAAAATTATATTATAACCTCTTTTAGCTAATGAGTGGCATATTTGTAAACCAATTCCTGAACTTGCTCCTGTAACTAATGCAAATTTTTTCATCAAACTAGTTTCGAAGTATTTATAGATAAATCATTTATAAATGACTGTAAAGGGCTTTTGACCATCATTTGAATCATAGGATTTAAATCCCCATTAAATTCAAGTTCAAAACTACAGCTATTGTCCCCAGTTTTTTTTATTTGTGCAGTCAACGAAAATATTATTTTAGACTCACTAGAGTTTAATATAATAGAATATGGTGCTTTTTTCTCTCCTATTCTTAACTTAAGAGGTGGCATTCCTTTTAAAGAAAAAATCAATGTTTCGGAATCAATAATTTCAAATTTTGAAATATTTTCTGGCATTATTTTTTTAAAATTTTCGACTATAACTAGTTTTTCGAATAACTTATTGTCAGAAATATTAATGTTACTTACTGTGCTATTTAATTTCATAATTAATTTTTATTTGGATTCCATTCACTTGGATTCTTTTTCCACTCCTTAAGAATTTTAAACTCATTGTCAGTTATGTATTTTATATCTAATGCTTGTTCTAAAACAAAATCATATGAACTTAAAGTATATAGCTCAACGTTTTTATTTTTAAAATTGCTATATGAAACATCAAACCCATAAGTGAAAATACTAATCATACCTTTTACTATTAATTCTTGTTCTCTTAAAGCATCAACAGCCATAAGACTACTATTGCCTGTGCTAATTAAGTCTTCAATTACGACAACTTTTTGTGATTTCGAATATTGACCTTCAATTTGATTTTTTCTTCCATGTTTTTTAGAATTTGGTCTTACATAAATAAAAGGTAAATTCATCATGTCAGCAACAAGCATTCCTATACCTATAGCTCCAGTAGCTACACCAGCAATAACATCAGGCTTACCATAAAGCTCTTCAATTTGTTTAACTATTTGTTCTCTAACAAAAATTCTTATTTGAGGATGTGAGAGAATTATTCTATTGTCACAATATATTGGAGATTTCCATCCGCTAGCCCATGTAAATGGATTTTTTGAATTTAATTTTATTGCGTTAACTTGTAGAAGTAGTTCAGCAGTTTTTTTTGCTGTATATTTATTTAAAACCATAAAACAAATGTATAAAGTTTTTGTTAATGAAAATGTAATAATACTAACTGATGAAATTCCTTTTGGTTCAAAAATCAATTTATTTGATTTAAAAAAAATTTCTTTAATTGATATTATTTCAAATGTTAAAAAACATAATAAAATATTTTTATATCATAAAAATTTCGAAAAATTAATTTCATGCTTAAAAAAAAAAATTAAAGTAATTGGAGCAGGAGGAGGAATAGTTAAAAATAATTTAAATGAAACTCTTTTTATTTATAGAAGAAAAAAATGGGATTTACCTAAAGGTAAAATTGATAAAGGTGAAACTATTGATCAAACAGCATTAAGAGAAGTTAAAGAAGAAACTGGTATAGTTGATCTAAGAATTGTTGATTTTAAAATGAAAACGTATCACATTTTTAAAAAAAACAATGATTATTGTTTAAAAGAAACAACTTGGTATAATATGACATCAAACTTTGATGGGCAATTTGTTCCTGAAATTAAAGAAGACATAACTAAGGTGGTTTGGAAAAATGATAAGAAAATAAAGAAAATAAAGAATACTTTTCCTAATATAAAGTTGTTGTTAAATATTTAATCAGTTTTCACTGATTCAGGAACTAATAGTTTATAATTTCCTTTATTTAAAATCAATTCTCTAACTATTGTGCTGCTAATAAACGAAGTTTGGGTAGAGGTTAATAAAAAAACTGTTTCAATTTTAGACAGTTTTCTATTGGTTCTTGCTATTGCCTTTTCAAATTCAAAATCTCCATTATTCCTTATTCCTCTAACAATAAAATTAGCACCTAATTTTTTACAAAAGTCTATTGTTAAACCATCATAGCTTTCTACTTTAATTTTAGGTTCATTTTTAAAACACTTTTCAATAAATGAAATTCTTTGCTTTTCAGAAAACATTGTTTGTTTATCAATATTTTTACCAACCCCAACAATTATTTCGTCGAAAAGCAACAAACTTCTTTTTAAAATATCAAGGTGGCCTAGAGTAAATGGGTCAAAAGATCCAGGAAATACAGCTTTTCTCATATTAGTAAATATATAAATTTATATAGTTGCTTGATATATTATTTCATCGCATAATTGAGTAATAGAAACTCCACTAATTAGTGCTTGTTTAGGGAATATACTTTCATTAGTCATTCCAGGAATTGAATTAATTTCTAAAAAATATGCGGTATCATTAATTAAAATAAATTCACTTCTACTAAAACCTTTCATACCTAATTTTTTATAAATTTTAATAGAGAGATCAGAAACTATTTGTTTTTGTTTTTCTGAAATATTTGCAGGTGTTATCTCTTTGGAATTACCATTGTATTTGGCATCGTAATCAAAAAAATCATTTTCTGTAATTAGTTCAGTAATTCCAAAAACTTTAATTTTATTTTTATAATCCATAACTCCAACAGAAACTTCTACTCCGTCTAAAAAAGACTCAACTAATACCTCATTATCATACTCCAAAGCTTTATTGATGTATTCTTTTAGTTCATTATCTTTATAAACTTTAAACACTCCAAAACTACTTCCAGATCTATTGGCTTTTACAAAACAGGGTAAACCAACCTTTTGAATAATATGATCAGTTTCAAACTTTTCATTTTTATTTATGTGAAATGAATTTGCTGTTGGAATGTCGTGTTTTTCAAGTATTGATAAACAATCTCTTTTGTTAAACGTTAATGCAGATGTGTAGGAGTTACATCCTGTATATGGAATATTTTTAAGTTCAAAATAGGATTGAATTAATCCGTTTTCACCAGGCGAGCCATGTATAATGATAAAAGCTACTTCTAATTTAATTTTAGTATTATTTGAAATTATTGAAAAATCCTCAAGATTAACATCGAATTCTTGATTATGATCGTTTAAATAAATCCAGTTATCTTTTTTTACGATGATTTTATATGGATTGTATTTTGATCTATTAATATTTTGGTAAATAACTTCACCACTTTTCAATGATATATCTTTTTCGGATGAAAAACCGCCCATTAATATTGCAACATTTTTTTTCATATTAGCTAAAATATCATTTATTTTTTTTCAAATCGTATTAGTAAGCTTATTTTATATATTTGCTTAATCAATCTTCGCATGAATTTTATAAAATATATATTCTCTAAATATTTTTTTAAACAGTTGCTCAAGTCAATTGTTTTAACTCTTTTTTTTGTATTAGTTCTTTATTTCTATTTAAATATTACTACAAATCATAATAAATACATTAATGTTCCTGAATTAAATGGTATTATTTTTGTTGAGGCTATTAAAATTTTAGAAGAAAACAACCTTTCATATGTTGTTTTAGACTCAGCTTTGTATAATCCTGAATATCCTAAATTTTCAATTTTAGAACAATTGCCGTTATCTAATTCCCAAGTTAAAAAAAATAGAAAAATATACCTTACTTTAAATCCTAGTAATTATGGGAAAGTATTAGTCCCCAATATTATACAAACCACCCAGAGAAGTGCAAATTCCTCTCTTTTAGCTTCGGGTTTGGAAATTGGTGAGATTTCCTATGAAAATAATATTGGAAAAGATATGGTTTTAGAGATCCTACTTAACGGAAATAATATTAATTCAGGAGATATGGTTCCTAAGAAATCTAAAATTGATTTAGTTCTCGGTAATGGATTAATTGAAGAAAAACAATAATGATAGAAAACAATAATTTAGATAGTGAGTTATTTGAGCATTTCCAGTTTAGGGCTGATAAAGGTCAAGAACCTTTAAGAGTTGACAAGTATTTAATGAACAGAATTGAGAACTCGTCTAGAAATAAAATTCAGGTTGCTGCAAAAAACGGTTCAATCTTTATAAATGAACAAATTGTGAAATCTAATCATAAGGTGAAACCTGGAGATTTAATCAAGGTAATGTTTTCACACCCACCATATGAAAATCTTTTAGTAGGAGAAAAAATGTCGCTTGATATTGTTTATGAGGATAAACACCTTTTAGTCGTTAATAAACCTTCAGGTCTTGTAGTTCACCCTGGTCACGGAAATTATAATGGCACGTTACTTAATGGGTTAATTGATCATTTTGAAAACCTTCCTCAAAATAAGGATGGAAGACCAGGTCTTGTCCATAGAATTGATAAAGATACTAGTGGACTTTTAGTAGTAGCTAAAGATGAAAAATCTATGACTAATCTGGCAAAGCAATTTTTTTTAAAAACCTCTAAAAGAAAATATTATGCACTTGTTTGGGGGATTTTAGAAAATGAAGAAGGAACAATCAATGAAAGATTAGGAAGAGATCCTAAGAATCGTTTGATAATGAGTGTTCCTGATGACGAACAATCTGGGAAAAGTGCAATTACACATTATAAGGTAATCGAAAGATTTAATTACCTTACTCTAATAGAATGCCAATTAGAAACAGGTAGAACACATCAGATTAGGGCTCATATGAAACATATTGGTCATCCTATTTTTAACGACAGTAGATATGGTGGTGATAAAATATTAAAAGGCACTATTTTCAATAAATATAAACAGTTCGTTTTTAATAGTTTTAAATTAATTCCTAGACAAGCTTTGCATGCAAAATCTTTAGGATTTATTCATCCTGTTTCTAAAAAAGAATTAAATTTTGAGTGTAATCTTCCTTATGATTTTGAACAGTGTTTGGAAAAATGGAGAAATTATTCAAGTATGTCTTAATTTTTATTAATTTAAATGTTATTTATGAAAATTATTATTTCACCTGCAAAGTCACTAAATTTTCACAAAAGTCTACCAACCTTAGATTTTTCATTACCAAGTTTTTTGAACGAATCAAAATTGATAAACGATGTTTTAAGAACAAAAAACCCAAAACATTTGAAAGATTTAATGAAAATTTCAGATAAAATAGCTGAATTGAATTGGAGTCGTAATATAAATTTTAATACTCCTTTTAATTCGAGTAATGCTAGGCCTGCAATATTTACGTTTGACGGAGATGTTTATTCTGGAATTGATGCTTTTACACTAAGTGATAATAAAATCAAAAAAGCTCAATCATCTTTAAGAATATTATCTGGTTTATATGGCTTACTAAAGCCTTTGGACTTAATGCAAGCATACAGACTAGAAATGGGTACTAAATTACCAATAGGTAATTCTAAAAATCTTTATGAGTTTTGGAAAGAAAAAATAACCTACAGTCTAAATAGTGAATTGGACAGTAATGAATTGTTTGTGAATTTAGCTAGTAATGAATATTCTTCGTCGATTGATAAAGGTTTATTGAAAGTTGATATGATTTCTCCAGTTTTTAAAGATTTTAAAAATGGAAAATTTAAAATAATTTCATTTTACGCAAAAAAAGCTAGAGGAATGATGACAAGATACCTTTTGGACAATGATATAGAATCCGTTAATGATTTAAAACAATTTGATTATGGTGGTTATTCATATAGCTCTGTGGAAAGTGAAGTATCTAACGAGTTAGTTTTTACTAGATGATTTTCCTCTTATTGAATTAACAAACTCAACTATATTTTCTTTATTATTATTTTTTAAAAACTTTATAAATGCTGAGCCTATTATAGCTCCTCTGCTATTTCTTGTTGCATCTAAAAAAGTTTCATTATTACTAATCCCAAAACCAATTAATAATTTAGATTTCAACTCCATTGAATTAATTCTTTTAAAATATTTTTTTTGGTTTTCATTAAAAGAATTTACAGCTCCAGTAATACTAAAACTACTAACCATGTAAATAAATCCTTTTGAGACCTTATCAATAAATTGTATTCTTTCATTACTAGTTTGAGGAGTAACTAAAAACATATTTAACAAACTGTGTTTATTAAAAACATGTTTATAATTTTCTTCATAAACTTCAACAGGTAAATCAGGTATTATTAACCCATCTATTCCAACAGTTTGACAATTTTTGCAAAATTCTTCGACACCAAATTGTAGTATAGGATTGAAATACCCCATTATTATAAGAGGAATATTTGTCTTTTTTCTAATATCTTTTAATTGCTTAAAAAGTTTAATTGAATTCATTCCGTTATTTAACGCTATTGTAGAACTTTCTTGAATAGTCGGTCCATCAGCTAGTGGATCACTAAAAGGAAGACCAATTTCAATCATGTCAACATCACAGTTGCTTAATTGAATAATTATTTCTTCTGTATCATCTATTTTAGGAAAACCAGCAGTAAAATATATTGATAAAATATCTTTTTTTTGTTCTAAAACTTTATTTATTCTGTTCATTTTTATAATTTGAAATAATCTATATAAGTATCTAAATCTTTATCTCCTCGTCCTGAGCAGTTAAAAACTAAAATATCACTTTTTTGAAATTCTTTTTTGTCTAGAATGGCAAATGCATGTGATGTTTCTATTGCAGGAATAATTCCCTCAAGTCTAGATAAGTTTAGCCCCCAATCCATAGCTTCACTATCTTCTATAGAATGAAATTCTCCTCTTTTTGATCTAAACAAGTTGGCATGCATTGGACCAACCCCCGGATAATCTAATCCAGCAGAAATAGAATATGGTTCTGTGATTTGACCATCTTTAGATTGCATTAATAATGTTTTAGCTCCATGGATTATTCCTTCTTTTCCTAAAATTGACGTAGCTGCACTTTTTCCAGATTTAATTCCTTTTCCTGCTGCTTCAACGCATATTATTTTAACTTTTTTATTATCTAAATATGGATAAAATAAACCTGCAGCGTTACTTCCACCTCCAACACAAGCTATTACGTAATTAGGATTTTTTGTTCCCTCTAACTTTTCCAATTGACCCATTACTTCATTTCCAATTACTGATTGGAATCTAGCGACCATATCAGGGTAAGGATGTGGTCCAACAACTGAGCCTATTATATAATGTGTGTCAATTGGATTATTTATCCAATCTCTAATTGCTTCATTAGTTGCATCTTTAAGTGTTTTACTTCCTGAAACTGCGGATCTAACTTCAGCCCCTAGCATTTTCATTCTAGCAACATTTGGAGCTTGCCTACCTATATCAATTTCACCCATATAAATTATACACTCTATCCCCATTAATGCACATACAGTGGCTGTAGCTACACCATGTTGACCAGCTCCTGTCTCGGCAATAATTCTAGTTTTTCCTAGTCTCTTAGCTAATAGTATTTGACCAATTGTATTGTTAATCTTATGCGCTCCAGTATGACATAAATCTTCTCTTTTAAGGTAAATTTTAGTATTATATTTTTCTGAAAGTCTACTTGCAAAATAAAGTGGTGTTGGTCTTCCTACATAATTTTTTAATAGTTCATTAAACTCTTTTTTAAAACTCTTTTCAGAACTTATCTTTATGTATTTTGATTTTAATTCTTCAATGTTAGGATACATCATTTCAGGTATATAAGCTCCGCCAAATTCTCCGTAATATCCTTTTTGGTCAACGTTATATGTATTATTCATTTTTTATATTTTATCAATTAATGATTTTATTTTTTTTTTGTCTTTTTTTAAATTAGGTAATTCAAATTTGCTATTTATATCAACTCCGATGATTGGATATTTTTTTTTTAATTTATTGATTTCTGCAACATCATCTTCACTTATTCCTCCACTTAAAAAAAAGTATTTTTTTGAATTATATTTTTTTAGTATTTCCCAATTAAATTTTTTACCACTTCCTCCATGAAGATTTGTTTTAGTATCAAATAAATAATAATCTGAAACATTTTCGAATTTTTTTGTTTCATCAAAATTAAAATTATCATCAATTTTAAAAACCTTAATCACTCTGCAGATTGATTTTATTGACAAACAATATCTAACATCTTCATCACCATGAAGCTGAACATAATCTAGTTTGTATTTTTTTACATTATCGATTACTTCGTTTATTTCTTGATTAACAAAAACACCAACTCTATTTATTTTATCATTTAATACTATTGCCGATTCATTAAAAAATCTTTTAGATTTTTTGTAAAAGATAAATCCCATAAAATCTGGCTTTAAGCTTTCGATTTCACTAATGTTTTCTGGGAATTTCATCCCACAAACTTTTAATTTCATATTATTTTTTTAATTAAATCTGAAACTTCTTTTCCTGGATCATTATTTTTCATAAAAAGTTCTCCTATTAAAAAACCTTTAAATCCATACTCTCTAAGTTTTCTAATTTCACTGTAATTTGAAATTCCACTTTCTGATATTTTTAAAAACTTTTCAGGAATCATATTTGATAATTTAATACTAGTATTAATGTTCACTTCGAAAGTTTTTAAATTTCGATTATTAACTCCGATAATATCTATTGTGTCTATTAAACATTTTTCTAATTCATTTTCATCATGAATTTCTATTAACACTTCAAGTCCAATTTTTTTTGCTAATGAACTAAGATTTATTATTTGTTTTTTTTCAAGACACGCAGCAATTAAAAGTATAACATCTGCGCCATTCGCTTTTGCTTCAATTATTTGATATTCATCAATAATAAATTCTTTTCTTAGAATAGGAATTTTTGTTAATTTTCTAGCAGTTCTTAAATCATTTAAACTTCCGCCAAAATAATCTTTGTCAGTTAATACTGATATTCCACAAACATCAGCTTGATCATAGCCCTTAATTATTTGATTAATTAAAATAGAATCATTTATGACTGACTTTGAAGGGGATTTTCTTTTATGTTCAGCAATAATTCCATGAGAACTATTTTTTAATTTATCAACAAGAGAATCTGATTTTCTTTCATAGTTCGGTAGTTTCCTTAAATCTTCAATTGAAATTGTTTTTTTTACAATTTCTAACTCAGCTTGTTTTGTTTTTATTATTTTTTCTAGAATAGTCATTATTAACTTAAGTTTTTAAGTTTTTCAAACGCCTCAAGTGCTTTATTTGTTTTCAAGGATTCTGTAGCTTTTTCAATCCCATCCTCAATTGAAACATTTAAAGCTGTAGAAATTGCTAATCCTGAGTTTGCAAAAATTACTTGATTTTGAGATTTAGTTCCTTTGTTTTGTAAAATATTCATGAATATTTTTGCAGATTCTTTTATCGTTTTCCCTCCGCTAATTGATTTTGGATTTAATTTTTGTAGACTTAAATCTTGTGGAGAATATATATTTTCTTCATTTCTGGTTATTACTTTAACATTTCCAGTAAGTGATATTTCGTCATATCCATCCAAAGAATGAATTATTGCATAATTTTTATTTGTTTTTTGAAATAAGTAAGAGTAAAGTCTTGCCAATTCTAAATTAAATACTCCTACTATTTGATTTGCCGGAAAAGAAGGGTTTACTAATGGTCCTAAAATATTAAAAAAAGTTTTTAATCCTAGTTCTTTTCTAATCGGAGCAACATGTTTCATTGCTGGATGAAATAGAGGTGCATGTAAAATACATATTCCACTTTCTTCAATTGATTTTTTCAAAAAATCTTTATCATTTGAAAACTTGATCCCTAAAAATTCTAAAACATTACTTGATCCGCAAGAAGAAGAAACTCCGTAATTACCATGTTTTGAAACATTTACATTAGCACCTGCAGTCACAAAAGCTGATAATGTAGAGATATTGAATGTATCTTTATTATCTCCGCCGGTCCCACATAAATCAATTGCATTATATTCTGACAAATCAACTTTAATACATAACTCTAATAATGCCTCCTTAAAACCTTGCAGTTCTTCTAGAGTTATATTTCTCATCATAAAAATTGTTAAAAATGAACTAATGTGACTATTGTTATATTTTCCTTTAGAAATATTTAATAATACATCTTTAGCTTCATCCTTAGATAAGGTATTGTGTAAACTAAGTTTGTTAATTATATCTTTCATTAATTAATTTTTAACCAATTATTTAAAAGCGCTTTTCCTTCTTCAGTTAGTATTGATTCAGGATGAAATTGAACCCCTCTAATATTGTATTTCTTATGTCTTATAGCCATTATTTGGTTATTTTCATCATAAGCTAAGATTTCAAGGCACTCTGGGATTGGTTCTTCAACAACCCAAGAATGATATCTCCCTACGTTAAGAGGATTTGATAGTTTGTTAAAAATGTAATCTTCTTTTATAATGTTAATTTCACTAGCGACTCCATGGTAAACTTCATCTAGATTTTTAAGTTTAGCACCATAAACTTCTGCTATTGCTTGATGTCCAAGGCAAACTCCTAGAATTTTTTTTGATTGTCCAAAATGAGCTATGATATTTTTTAATTCTCCAGCTTCATCAGGAATTCCTGGACCAGGTGATAAAACTATATAATCAAATTTTTCAATTTCATTTAAAGATACTTCGTCGTTTCTTTTAACTGTTACTTCACAATTTAGTTCTTCGAAATAATGAACCAGATTGTATGTAAAAGAATCGTAATTATCTATAACAATTAATTTCATATTTATATTTTTTCAGCTAGTTCAAGAGCTTTATTTAACGCTCTAAGTTTATTATTAATTTCTTGTAACTCACTTTTTGGATTAGACTTTGAAACAATACCTGCTCCCGCTTGAAAAATTAGTTCATGATTTTTACTTAAAAATGATCTTATTATTATAGCATGATTAAAATTTCCTTCAAAATCCATAAATCCAATTGCTCCTCCGTAAAATGATCTATTACAATTTTCGTAATCTGATATTAATTGCATAGCTCTATGCTTTGGTGCTCCAGATAATGTTCCTGCTGGAAAAGTGTCTGCTGCAATTTGTAAAGTAGAAGATTTATTTTTTTTAATTGCAGTAACCTTAGAAACCAAATGAATAACATGAGAATAAAATTGTATTTCCCTGTCTTTTTCAACAGTAACATTATTTCCATTTCTACTTAAATCATTTCTTGCTAAATCTACAAGCATCATATGCTCACTGTTTTCTTTTTTATCAATAGCTAACTTTTTAGCTTCTATTGAATCTTTCTGATCATTTCCAGTTCTAATAAAAGTCCCAGCAATAGGGTGAATTTCTGCTTTATTATTTTCAACAACAAGTTGAGCTTCAGGTGAACTTCCAAATATCTTATAACTACCATAATCAAAGTAGAAAAGATATGGAGAAGGATTTACTGATCTCAATGCTCTATATAAATTAAACTCATCACCTTCAAATTTTTGTTTGAATCTTCTTGATAGAACGATTTGAAAGACATCTCCTCTTTCGCAATGTTTAATTCCTTTTTTAACTAAATCTAAGTATTCATTATCATTTAAATTTGAAGTTATGTTTCCGGATTTTGAAAAAGGGAATTTTGATAGTTTATTTGATTTTATATGCTTTTCAATTTCATCTAAATTATTTTTTTTATCATAACTATGGTGAAGTAAAGTAGCTTCATTATTAAAAACGTTAATTACGATAATATTCGAATAAAATGCGTAATAAATATCAGGAATTTCAATGTCATTCTTTTTTGGTTTTAAAGATATTTTTTCAAAATGTTTTACAGCATCGTAATTCATGTATCCTATAATACCATTTTCAAAAAATTTAGAATCAGATTTTGATGTTTTGAATTTCTGAGAAAATAAGTTCAGTTCAGAAACAACATTATTGGTTTTGTCGATTTTTTTTATTTGAGTTGTATTATCAGGAAATTTTTGACTTATCTGATTGTTTTTAACTTTAAATGTAGATATAGGATCAAAACAGACATATGCATAACTGTTATCATTAGCTCCATAATCACTACTTTCTAGAAGGATTGAATTAGAAAATTTATCTCTTATTTTTTGATAAATGCTAACAGGAGTCATTGTATCAGCTAATATTTTTTTTCTATATGTTTTAATTTTATACACCTTGTATTTTTTAAATTAAAAAAGGCTTGTCGATAAACAAGCCTTTTATGTATATGTTAACTAAAAAGAATTATCGACTTAATGGAAATTAAGCGAGCGCCACCAATTAGTATTAAATTTTAAATTCATCATCACATCAAATATAACAACGAAAATTATACATAACAACAAATATTTAATAATTTTAATCAAAATTAAAAAAATGAATTTAGATCAAAAACAGTGGGCTAGTGAAATTGATGATGTAAATAACGTTATTCTAGATGTTAGAACCCCTCAAGAATATAATGAAGGTTATATTCCTAAATCAGTTAACCTTAATATCTATGACGCAAATGAATTTATGTCTAAAATTCAATCACTTAATAAAGCAAATAATTTTTACATATACTGTAAATCAGGTGCTAGAAGTTTACAAGCATGTCAAATAATGACACAATTAGGTTTTAATAATGTGTATAATCTTCTTGGTGGAATTACAGATTGGGAAGGCCAAATTTCAAAATGATGTTACATTTAAGATATTTTTTTGAAAGACATGGATATTCTGTTTGTTCAAGATTAGCCGATTGGTTAGGTATGAAAAAAAAAAATGTTAGAATTTTTTTTATTTATAGTAGTTTTTTTTCTTTAGGATTTGGTTTTTTCTTTTATCTCATTCTTGCTTTTTGGTTAAGAATTAAAGATTTGATCTCCGCAAAAAGATCTTCTGTTTTTGATTTGTAATAAAAAACATTTGAATTATTATTTTTTATTTGCATCTTGTTAACTATTCAAATAATTAATCCAAACACATGAAAAAAATATTTATAAGCCTTTTTTTGCTATTATCAACTTCAACTATTTTTTCTCAAGAAAAAGGTCTTGATCAAAAGATAGACGAAGCATTCGCTCCGATATCTAATTTTTTTAGTGAAGTTGTTTTTTTTTCAGTGGGAGGGTATCCATTTGTTATATTATTATTGGTAGGAAGTGCCATGTTTTTTACAATTTATTTTGGATTCCCTAATATTAAATACTTTTTTACTGCTATTAATGTTGTAAGGGGTAAATATGATGATCATGATAAAGACGATTCTGCTGATTCTGGAGATGGAGAAGTTTCTCATTTTCAAGCACTTGCTACAGCAGTTTCAGGAACTGTTGGTAATGGAAATATAGCTGGAGTTGCATTAGCGATTGCACTTGGTGGTCCAGGGGCTACTTTTTGGATGATTATATGTGGTTTATTAGGAATGTCTACTAAATTCGTTGAATGTACATTAGGAGTTCAATACCGAGATGTTGGTGAAGATGGAACAGTGTATGGAGGACCAATGTATTATTTGTCAAAGGGTCTTAAAGAAAAAGGTTTTGAAAGTTTAGGAAAAATAGCAGCTGTTATTTTTGCTATTTGTTGTATTGGAGGATCTTTTGGAGGAGGAAATGCTGCTCAATCTAATCAAGCAACTATTGTTGTAAAACAATTATTAGGCTTTGAAAGTACTAGTGCTGGAGCTGTTATCGGATTGATTTTAGCTATTGTAGTTGGTGTAATTATAATAGGCGGAATTAAAAGAATTGCGTCAGTTACCGAAAAAGTAGTTCCTTTTATGGCTTTACTTTATTTGATAGCTTGTCTGTATATTATATTAACAAATTTTTCTTTTGTTGATGATGCTATTAGTTTAATAATTACTGAGGCTTTTAATCCAACTGCAATTGGAGTTGGTGGAATTATTGGAGTGTTAATGGTTGGGTTTAAAAGAGCCGCATTTTCAAATGAGGCTGGGGCAGGATCTGCTTCAATAGCTCATTCGGCTGTAAAAACTAAATATTCTGCCAGTGAAGGATTAGTTGCTCTTTTAGAACCATTTATTGATACGGTTGTGATTTGTACCATGACGGCATTAGTTATTATAATATTTAATTTTGGAGGGTATTTTGAGTATGGAGGTGACGGATTAGGAACTGTAATGATCGATGGTGTTCCTTTTGAAGGAGCTGGAATTACAGCACAAGCATTCGCAGAATATATTCCTTTTTCAGATGTATTTTTAACAATTGCAGTAGTTTTATTTGCTGTTTCAACCATGATTTCTTGGTCATATTACGGTTTACAATCTTGGAAATTTTTGTTTGGTAGAGGTAAAGCAGCTGATTTAACTTACAAGCTATTATTTTGTTTATTTATAGTTATTGGAGCTGCAGCAAGTATGAATTCAATATGGGCATTTTCAGATGCTATGATTTTTGCTATGGTATTTCCAAATATGATAGGATTATACTTTTTATTCCCTGTCGTAAAAGAACAACTTAATAAATACTTGAAAGTTATTAAACAGTAATTTTTATTTATTTATAAATATAAATTAGTTTATTTTTGGCATTAATATTGTTAATGTATTACTAAAATATTTCAATTAATTTATGGATTTTAATTTAGGACCTAATGTTGAGTTAGTAGCAGAATCAGCTAAAGCTTTTGCAGAGAAGTTTATAAGACCTAATGTAATGGACTGGGATGAGTCACAATACTTTCCCAAAGAATTGTTAAAACAGGCTGGAGAGTTTGGTTTTATGGGTGTATTGGTCCCTGAGTCGCTTGGAGGTTCTGGTCTAGGTTATCACGAGTATGTCTCTATTATTGAAGAAATTTCAAAAGTTGATCCATCAATTGGATTGTCTGTTGCTGCTCATAATTCACTATGTACAAATCACATTCTTCTTTTTGGAACCGATAGTCAAAAAAATAAGTGGATTCCTAAGTTAGCTTCTGGAGAACATCTAGGTGCTTGGGGTTTAACAGAGAATAATTCGGGTTCTGATGCTAGCGGAATGTCTTCTACAGCTGTTAAAGATGGGGAGAGTTGGATTTTAAATGGTACAAAAAATTTTATTACCCATGGTATTTCTGGTGATGTTGCTGTTGCTATTTTTAGAACAGGAGAAAAAGGAGAAAAAAGAAATGCTACTGCTTTTGTAATTGAAAGAGGAACAAATGGATTTAAATCAGGTAAAAAAGAAAATAAGCTTGGAATGAGAGCTTCTGAAACTGCAGAGATGATATTTGACAACTGTATTGTCAGTGACGATAATAGACTAGGAGAAGTAGGGGAAGGTTTTATTCAATCAATGAAAATTTTAGATGGTGGAAGGATTTCAATTGCTGCTCTTTCTCTAGGAATAGCTAAAGGAGCTTTTAATGCTGCTTTAAAATATTCTAAAGAACGTGTTCAGTTTGGAAAACCTATAAGTTCTTTTCAAGGAATTTCGTTCAAATTAGCTGAAATGGCTACAGAAATTGAAGCATCTGAATTATTGATTCACAAAGCTTCGTTTGAAAAAAACAGTAACAGACCAATGACAAAATTAAGTGCTATGTGTAAAATGTATGCATCTGAAGTTTGTGTAAGAGCTGCAAACGAATCTGTGCAAATTCATGGTGGATACGGATATATCAAAGATTTTCCAGCTGAGAAATTTTACAGAGATTCTAAGCTTTGTACAATTGGGGAAGGAACTACAGAAATTCAAAAATTAGTTATCTCAAGAAATATTTTGAAATAATTTCCCAGTAAATAAAAAATGTTTTTATATTTGCTGCCTATTAAAAGTACATATGTTAATTATTCCAGTAAAAGAAGGTGAGAACATCGATAGAGCTTTAAAGAGATTTAAACGTAAGTTCGATAGAACAGGAGCTATGAAAAGTTTAAGATCTAGACAAGCTTTTATTAAGCCTTCAGTTAGAAATAGAGACAAGATAAAAAAAGCTTCTTACGTTCAGGGCTTAAGAGATCTTGAGAATATTTAAACATCTCAACCTTTTCTATTAATTGCCTAACTTTACGTTAAGCAGTATAGATGTATTTATCAAATTTTTTCGACTATTTATCTAAGGAGAAAAACTTCTCAAACAATACCGTTGTTGCTTACAAAAAAGACCTTGAAACATTTAAATTATTTTGTTTAGATAAATACGAAATAAATAATATTTCAGTTGTGACCTATCCAATTATAAGAGATTGGATTATAAATCTATCTGAAAAAGAACTTTCTCCATTAACAATTAATCGTAAAATATCATCATTAAGTAAATACTATGATTTTTTGCTTAAAACTCAAGTGAATAAAGTTTCGCCTTTAAAAAATCATAAGAGATTAAAAGTTCAAAAAAAGTTAATAATTCCATTTTCTGAGGATGAAGTTTTTAAAGTTGTGGATGTATTTAGTAAGGACTTTGAAGGAAAAAGAAATTTACTGATTGTCGACACTCTTTATTCAACAGGAATTCGAAGAGACGAACTAATAAATATTAAACTAAACGATGTCTTCTTAAGTGAGAATTTAATAAAAGTACTAGGAAAGAGAAATAAAGAGCGATTAGTTCCAATGCTCGTTGGTTTGAATAAAAGAATAAAAGATTATTTAGGTCTTAGAAATGAAATTCATTCAAATAGTTCAAGTCTTTTTATAACAAATAAAGGAAAGACTATTGGACCTTCTCTTGTATACAGGGTGGTTAAAAAATATTTTTCAAAAGTTTCTACAAAAGTAAAAACTAGTCCACATGTTTTGAGACATTCCTTTGCAACTCATATGTTAAATAATGGAGCAGATATAAATAGTATTAAAGAAATAATGGGGCATTCTAGTCTTGCTTCAACCCAAATTTATACCAAAATTAAGCTTCCAAAAATCATTAATGACTATAAGAAAAATCATCCTAGAGAAAGAAAAAAGTAATCATTTTGTTTTTTTTTAAAAATTAGTATTTTTCTTTTGATTCAAAAAAAATAAATCAATACATTTGCCATCGATTAAGTGGAAAAGCCGATGTAGCTCAGCTGGCTAGAGCAGCTGATTTGTAATCAGCAGGTCGTGGGTTCGAGTCCCTCCATCGGCTCTTAGTTCTTTAAAATAATGGGGAGATACTCAAGCGGCCAACGAGGGCAGACTGTAAATCTGCTGTTTTTAACTTCGCAGGTTCGAATCCTGCTCTCCCCACTAAAGTATTTAAGCGAGAGTAGCTCAGTTGGTAGAGCGTCAGCCTTCCAAGCTGAATGTCGCCGGTTCGAACCCGGTCTCTCGCTCAAATTTTTCTGCCGGTGTAGCTCAGGGGTAGAGCGTTTCCTTGGTAAGGAAGAGGTCACCAGTTCAAATCTGGTCATTGGCTCTCCGATAACTCTACTTTTTTTTCATTATCATTTAATTTCTAGGATGTTTTAAGGATTTTATGTTTTTTTTAGTTTTTATTTACACTGGAACTTATCCTTATTCAACAAAACTTATTGAGCCTCCAACTTGTTTAGCTCCATTTTCAGTCATTTCTTGTAACCTTAATTTGTCGTAGTATCGCTTCCTAACTTTCATTTACAGCTGATTATTATTTAAGATTAGGATAGAAAAAACCTTCATATTTTGTGTGTATTTAACTTGGTGGGAAACCATTTCTTGATTCCCACATCATTAAACCACCTCCAACTATTAGCATTATAAGAAGTACTATTGTAATAACAATCTCTTTAGTACTAGGTTTTTTGTTATTCTTCATTTTGTGTGTATTTAATTATATTATAATTAGTTTTTTCATTACGAATCTTTAGGCTTTTTTTTAGATGAAACTTTCATAACAAATGATTGACCAACTTTTGAATTATTGTATGGAATACTTTCAAAAAGTTTTAAAAACTTATTGTTTTTTCTAAGTTTTTCAATTTTATTATTTGATTTTTTATTTGTCATAAATCCAATCTTTATCAATTCTCCAGGCTTTCCATTCCCATTTACTCGCATTTTTTGGATTTATTCCTATTCCCGTGATTACTTTACCATCATCGCTAATTGTTCCCGATAATATCCGTTCACTAGAACTAAAAACTATTTCATTTCCATCTTGACTCCAAGTTTTATTTGTTACGTAATCTTCCCAAAACTTACCGAGTCTCTTTGATAAAATTATAAATTTGTTAGTATCATCCATTGTTCTCGGATCCCTTCCAATACCAACAATGTAAATCATTCTTGGGGGTTCATTTCTAAACGAAACCTCCCAAACAGTACCTTGCATACCCCCACCCGTACCTTTTTCAGTTGGGTAATTCGACTTTAGGTTGTTATTCTGTCCAAAAGACACAAGCGGAATAAACAGTAATAGTAGAATTAGTTTTTTCATCACTCAATTACATACCTATGGTTTAGTTTCAATTACCATTTTTGTTACTACTTCTACTCCTGCAATAGCTAATCCCATTTCCCATCGTCCAAGCAACCAACATACATAACAGTAGAAGATCCATACTCACTCACATACGATCTACTCCCAATATTTTTCATCATGATCTAAATCCAAATCTATAGATCCACTTAATCTCAATGACATTTACATGCATCTACAGGTTCACTGCAATGCTTTATCTAGGTAAACAAACAATACTAATACAATAAAACCCAAACATCCGAATTTAACACCTTTATTCGCTAGTGCATTATCTTTTTCTTTTTCTGTCATTTCTACGACTTCTTTATCTTTTTTCATAACAAGTTATTTTACTCTAATATACTTAAAGTCAGTTGGAAATGAAAGTAGAGGGGGAGAATGGGTTATTATGCTATATAGGTTTTTGTTTTACAAAGTATCTGCAAATAGTTTATATCTAACTAAGCTTGATAAGTTGATTCTTAACCTATCTGCTTCTGCTTGTAATTTTGCTTTGTCTTCTTTGTTTGTTTTGAAAATAATTACATCATTGTAATCCATATCTATAAAATTTAAGGGTTGTATATACAAGACCATCCTGTATATAATTGTACTGGTTAGATTATTCTTTTTGAAGTATTTGGAGTTAAACTAACTATTAGAAGTTGCTGAATTAAAAGAAGAAGATATGCCTCTCATTAATTTTCATTATATTTCAAAAAGATTAATATTTAAACTATGAATGAACAAATGATTTTTGCATTAGTTTGTGGAATAATTATCCCATTTATATTTAACATACTAACAAAATCTGATAATAAGAATTATGGTATGATTTGTTGTGTAGCAATTGTAGGAGGAATTGCATCATCCGTTCAAGGAACTGGATTTTGGACTTTATTCGCATTTCCTATTTTTGCTGTTTTTATTAGCTTATTTTCTTTTTTCAAAAAATCTTGGACAATAAATAAAACATTTTACAAATCTCTAGTTGTTTCTTTATATTTTCTTGTTATAGCTGGTATAATTCTCCCATTTATATTTGGTGAAAATTGAGAAAATTAAATTATTGCTACTTTAATTAATTTGTTTATAAAGGATCTAATATTCTAGCTATCATATATCCTAAATTTCCGTGAATTTTTATTTTAGCTTCTTGGTCAGCTGTTTTACCTCCGTTGCTAAAAGATGTGGCCATAACAAGATATATCCCAAACCATTTTGCTCTAAAACTGATTGTCCCTGAAAAAGTGACACACCATTAGTTTCTTCAATCGTTTTAAAAATTGCAATATGATTTGATTCTCCTAATAGTTCAACATTATGACTAAACTCAGATTCAAGATACCTGTTACCTTGTTTAGCCATATCCTCTTTTTGCTTTTTTGTTAAAAACATTTTACCAAGTGAAACAACAGATAACAGAACCGTCATCGTCTTCCCAGGTTAAATCTCCAGCTTTAACCATTCCTTGTCTGCCATTTAGCTCAATTCCATTAATTATTTGTGATTGTCCAAAAGATACAATTGGAAGAGACAGTAATAGTAGAATTAGCGCTTGCAGTTATCTTGGTAGTTTGTTTAAAGACTATTGCGTAGACACCGTCTACATAATTTACTGTGAAGTGTAATGCCCCTGTTATCAGAAATAGCTTTCCTTCGCCTTGCAGTAAACCATCTACATAATTCTCTGTATAGTATAATTCTCCAGACTCATAATAATGCACAGCTTCACCTTGCTGTAAACCATCTACATAGTCTACTGTAGATTGTAATTCTCCTGATTTAAAGGGAAACTTACTTTCTCCTTGTTTTAAACCATCTGCATAGTAATTCTCTAAGGTATAATTCTCCTGTTTTATGATATATCTTTGATTCTCCTTGTTTTAAACCATCTACAGAATTCTCTGTATAGTAGAATTCTCCTGTTTTATGATAATTTTTAAATTCTCCTCGTCATATTCCATCATACAAAGTATTCTATAAAGTCTAATTCTCCAGTATTTAAGATATATCTTTGATTCTCCTTGTGTTAAACCATCTACATAATTCTCTGTATAAAATAATTCTCCTGACTCATAATATGTATTTACTTCGCCTCTCTTTATTTCAGTTCCATTTAAAAAAGTTTTCTTTTCCAGGAAAGACCCGTCTTCGAAATAAAAATTCCAATCGCCGTGTTCACTATCATTTTTAAACTCTCCCTCTTCCATTACTTTGCCATTTTGATAATAGGCTTTACTCTCCCCCTGCAAGAGACCTTTTATATAATTACCCACCGTAATTAATTGACCATTTTCATAATAAAGTTTCCAAAGTCCAATTTTAACACCTTTATCATATGTGCCCTGCTGACTTAGTATTCCATTACTATGAAACTTTTTAAAATTTCCAACAGAGAGGTTTAATTCATAAGTTCCCTCTTCTCTCAATTTAGCATTTTTATGAAAATATCTATATGGTCCATTTGCTTTATCTTCTATATAAATAACTTCAGATTTCATTTGACCATTTTCATAAAAGTCAGTAGTCTTCCCATTCCTTGAACCATTTTGATAAAAACTTTTCGAATTAATATTGCCATTTTCATAATATTTTATCCATTCTCCTATAGGTTTACCCAGATAAAAATATCCCTCTTGCATTAAACTTCCATTTTCATAATAACTTTTTGTTTGACCATTATAAAAACCGTTTTTTACAAAAGTGTCAATCTCAAGATTACCATTTTCATAATAAGTTCTATAAATGCTGTCATTTTCTTGTCCCACCTGCCCAAAAGAAACAAGTGGAATAAACAGTAATAGTAGAATTAGTTTTTTCATAAACTATGATTTATTTAAATCCAAAATCCATAATAAATTACAGCACCACAAACTATTGTTACGACAACTACAAATAGAACTCCTAACAGATTAGATTCTTTTGTTTTTTTATTATAAATAAAATCTTTTAGTTTCATAAACTATCAATTTTTTTAGCAGAACTAAAGGGATTAAAGAAATAGTGTCTTTTTCTGCAGCTTGTTTTTTCATTTCCATCATTCTATCAACAGCTCTTTGTGCAGTTTCTTCAACTACTTTATCTCCATAATTTGACGAATTGATAAGTAATACAGCTATTATATAACTAATATAATTTTCCAAATTGGTTGTTTTTTCATAAACTATGATTTATCTGAAAAAATTCAATATATATAAGGCAAATACCAATGATAATTCCACAAATAATAATTCCTTTATTAACCCAGCTAATATTTTCATAATTATAAAGTTATAATTCTTTTAACCTCATAGTAATTAGCTCAATAGACCTATATTATACAACAACATAGTCCTCTATAAAGGGAGTAAATTAATTACAGGTAGTTTAAGTAAAAACTAAATGTTGTAAATTGGGGATATGAAATTAAAGAAATTATTAAATCAATTTTACTTAAACAATGGACTGCCAGTAAATGGAGGAATTGCCAAAAACACTTTTAATTTTAAGTTAGGAATTTTAAATATCCCAGTTCCAAATCCAAAGTTTCGTAAAGATGTTGTTCATATTCACGATATTGAACATATTTTGAATAATTGTGATACCTCTCACAAGGGTGAGGCATTTATTGCTGGATGGGAAGTTGGCACAAGATTTTATAAATATTTTCCAATTAATATTTTTATTTTTTTAGCTTTTGGATATTCCTTATTAATGTATCCAAAAACAGTATTTAAAGGATTTAAAAAAGGACTTAATAATATTGGAATAATTGATTTAGGATTAATAAGTCTGAATTAATGAAAATGGAGTTTAATCAATTAGTAAAGATTACCCAAAAAAAATATCATACTAAATTAGGATTTCCTCAATTAAGTGAATTTATATTTTGTACAATTATCAGTCAAATTATTCTTTTTTCTCCAATCATTTTATTAAGTATAGGATTAATTTTTCTTTAATAAAAACCACAGCCATCTTCTTTAGATAGTTTAAGTAAAAACTATTAAGTTTTAATCGAACACCCTGTGTTTGCCTACCTTGTCTTTAATTTCATTAACAATCCCATTTAAGAACATCGTCAAGATGACTTTTTGCTCGTTCTTTTTCTAATTTTATTAATTCGGGATTTTTCTTTATGATACTTTTTTCAATCCAGTTACCATTGTTTTTTTATTATAAATAAAATCTTTTAGTTTCATAATAGTAGAATTAGTTTTTTCATATTATCAATTTAATAGTTACATTCTTCTCCACTATCCTTTTGAGTTGATTTCCAAGATAAATTTCCAGCTTTTTCTGCCTCACAGGCATTCCCATAAACCAAATTATTACAAGCACAAACTGGTTCATATTCTTTTGTGCAAATAATTTCTGGATTAGGGGGAATATCACAAGCCCCACCATTAATTTCTTCACCATCACCACAAGACACAAGTGGAATAAACAGTAATAGTAGAATTAGTTTTTTCATCTCTCAATTACATACCTATGGTTTAGTTTCAATTATCATTTTTGTACCATTCTTCAGGAAGTTGCAAAATCTCATTATGATAATATAAACCATCTTCTTTACGACATTTTTTTCCCCAGCTACTAGAGTTTCCAAACCTTCTTTCACAATCTAGTTGTTCGCTAAATCCAAGATTTCCATCTATTTGTTTCTTCTTACATATACAAACATCAGGGGTAAATCCCTCAAACATAAATATAAAAAGAAGTGGGAATATTGAGGTCACAATTATTCTAGTTATTTTAGTAAAAACACTGTTCTTCTACATAACAACCAATCCCATAGGAAAAAATAAAACCAACGAAAAAATAGTTCTAAATTTGATGCTACCCACCTCGTTTTTAAATAGAAAATAAACACCAACTGGCCAAAATATTAAAGTCCAAACTATTACCCCGCCAATAGTATGATTAAATGGTTTTTTTTTGATTACTCTATAATACTTTTCGTCTTTATCTGCCATATTATTTTTATTATATTATTAATAATTAATTTTTCATCAATTATAAAGTTAACTAATTCTTTTAAAGTCATAGTAATTAGCTTACTCAACTCTGTAAATATCTATTAATCATGATCCTTAAGTAATAATGTTCTTGCATATGTGGAGACAGGGAGTCTTAATTCATGAGCCTTATCTAAACCTTATTCTCCCTTTATAGAGGACTATGTTGTTTTCAGTTGTCATACGTTAAACATATGTTAATCATATCTTTCAATTATTTTTAATTATTATATATTTAAACTATTAATTAAATCATCAAAATTTTATTATGAAATTATTTTTTAAATCTACACTTCTATCGTTTTTATTTATTGTTGCGGCTCAATTAAGTTCAGCTCAAATGAAAAAAACAGCTTCTGTAGAGGGTATAACGGAATATGTTTTAGATAATGGTATGAAAGTACTTTTATTTCCTGATAATTCCTCACAGACTATCACTGTAAATGTTACTTATTTAGTTGGTTCTCGTCATGAGGGGTATGGTGAAAAAGGGATGGCCCACTTACTGGAACACCTTGTTTTTAAAGGAACGCCTTCACACAAAGATATTCCTAATGAATTGACAGAACGTGGTGCGCGTGCTAACGGAACTACTTGGTATGATCGTACCAATTATTACGAAACATTTAATGCAACTGATGATAATTTGGAATGGGCGTTAGATTTGGAGTCTGATAGAATGATGAATTCCTATATAGCAAAGGAGGATCTTGAATCAGAATTTAGCGTAGTACGTAATGAGTTTGAAAGCGGAGAAAATTCACCCTCCAGAACACTTTCTCAAAAAGTAATTCGCGCAGCTTATATGTGGCATAATTATGGAAATTCAACTATTGGTAATCGTTCCGATATTGAGCGTGTGCCAATTGCAAATTTAAAAGCATTTTATAAGAAATATTACCGACCAGATAATGCCGTATTGATGATTACAGGAAAGATTGATGACAAACGTACCTTAGAATTAGTTGAGAAATATTTTGATCCTCTTAAGAATCCATCAATAAAGCTAACTGAAGTTCCTACTGTAGAGCCAGCTCAAGATGGTGAAAAGCGTGTTGAATTAAATCGAGTAGGTGACTTGCAATTGTTGATGGCATTATACCATTCACCTGCAGGATCAGATGCAGATTATTCAGCTTTAACTTTGGCTCAAAACGTTTTAAACGATGCGCCGTCTGGAAGACTTTACAAAGCTTTGGTAGAAACACAAATGGCTTCTAGTGTATATGCATCGAATCCTTTTACTAAAGAACCAGGATATATTAATTTTAACGTTAGTGTCCCATCTGAAAAATCACTTTCTGACGCAGAAAAAACCTTATTAAGTGTGTTGGATGATTTAAAAGACAACCCAATTACGTTAGATGAATTGAAGCGTGCTCGTGCAAATATCATGAAGCAATTAGATCAGCTTAGTCGAAACTCTGGATATATGGGAACTTATATGAGTGAATTCATTGGAGCAGGAGATTGGCGTTTGGCATTCATTCACAGAGATCGTATTGAAAACACAACCTTAGAGCAAGTAAATGCGGCAGTTCAGAAATATTTTATTCCAACTAATCGTACCATCGGAAACTTTATTCCAACTGATAAGCCCGAACGTGTTGAGATTTTACACACCGAAGGGGTGGCTGAAATGGTAGCAAGCTACAAAGGTAAAGTAGCTATGGACGTTGGTGAAGATTTTGACGTTAACTACGATAATATTCAAAAACGTTTGGATAGCGGAGTTTTACCAAAATCTGGTATTGAATATGGATTTATAAATAAAGCTAATCGTGGCGAAACAGTAACCTTATCATTTGCGATGAGAACGGGAACTGTCGATGACTATATGAACAAAGGAATGATAGCAGGATTTGTGGCAAACTTGCTTAACAAAGGAACACAATCACAATCACGTCAAGATATTGAAGATGAGTTGAGTGCTATTAGTTCGTCTGTTGGTTTCAGTGGAAGTAATGGAAGGGTTTATGCTAATATTTCATCAACTAAAGAACACTTGCCTGCTGCTCTTGAAATTATGACGGACATGCTTAAAAATCCAAAATTCGAAATTAGTGAATTGGATAAAATTAAAACACAACGTTTGGCTGGCTTGGAAAGTAGTGCTTCTGATCCTCAATTTGTAGCGGTTCAACGTATGCGTGAAATTAATCAGTTTTACTCTAAAGGTCATCCTAATTATAGCCCTAATATTAAAGAGCAAATTGCAATGATTAATGAGGTGAGTATTGAGAGTATTCAATCTTTTTACGATGAGTATTATGGTGTTTCCAATAAGGCTTCTTTAGTAGTTATTGGAAGTATGGATGTTAATATGGTTAAAACTTATTTTGAGGATAATTTTTCTGATTTTAAATCTGACAAACCATTTTCAGTAATTGCAAACCCATTTAAACAAAATATTGCGGCCAATGAAAATATTATTACACCTGATAAGAAAAATGCTTTTACAGTAGGTATGTTATCTGCTGAAACAACAGAAACTGATAAGGATAATGCCGCACTTCAAATAGCTGGAGCTATTTTTGGCGGTGGATTTTTGAATTCAAGAGTTGCTACGCGTTTAAGACAGCAAGATGGTGTGAGTTATGGTGCTGGTGCTCAGGTGAGTATTGATGGTGATCCAGATGATAAAAACTCGGCTTTGATCATCTATGCTATTTATGCACCTATGAATGCTGAGAAGGTTCAAATTGGCTTCAAAGAAGAGCTAGAACGTTTTATTACAGATGGTATCACACAAGAAGAATTGGATAGTGCTGTCAACGGATGGGTTCAAGGACAATCAGTTTCCAGAGCAAAAGACAATGAGTTGTCATCATTAATAAACAATAATCTTTATTTAGAAAGAGATATGACTTTTTACGCTGCGCTTGAATCTCAGGTCAGTGCGTTAACCGTCGAAAAAGTAAACGCTGTTATTAAGAAGTAT
>CALJVK010000026.1 GCA_937773465.1 uncultured Flavobacteriaceae bacterium
GTTTGTTTTAAAGTTGACGGACAAGACACTTACGAGCAGTGCTTTGAAGTTAACATAGGCGAGCCTAAAGCGTTAAGCGTGTTTATAGATGTTGATAACGACAACAGAACTACTAGCATACAATTAAGCGGTTCTTCTAGTTACAACGTAGAAGTAAACGGTGAGCGTTATGACGTTAAAGGAGACAGGTTTACAACTAATCTTCCTTCGGGACTTAGTATTATTAAGATAAGCACAGACTTAGACTGTCAAGGTGTAATAGAAAGAGAGATCTTTATCTCAGAGGACATATTGTATTACCCTAATCCAACACCAGGAGACGTTAACGTGTATGTTAATGGAGAAGACAGTAAAGTAACAATGAGCGTGTTTAGTTCAAAAGGAGATCTAATCTTTACAAAAGAACAAGAGATACAAACGACAAGAAAAACAGATTTAGACCTGGGTGGTGTTCCAGCAGGTACTTACTTAGTTACTCTTGGAAGGACAAACAGTTAGAAAAACATTTAAAATAGTAAAACGATGAGAAACCAGATATTAAAACACTTTAGTTTTCTGTTTACATTAATCCTTATAAGCTGCGGCGGCGGCGGAGGAGACGACACCGGCGGTGGCGGCGGCGGCGGACCAGTAGATCCACCACCAACACCCCCAGGCAAGTCTACTTTAGTAGCCCCGGCCAACAACAAGACTTGTGAGACTGGAACTAGTGTGTCGGATACCCAGAGCACAGTAGCATTTAGTTGGAACGCTTCGGCCAGTACAAACACTTATGATGTTAGTATAACTAACTTAAACACAAGCACAGCTACAAACAAAAACGGAGTGTGCTTCAACAAGCACTACAGCAACACTTGATAAAGGAGTTCCATATTCTTGGAAAGTAACTTCAAAGAATACTCAGACTACAACTACAACAGCTAGTGATACATGGAAGTTTTACCTAGCAGGTGATGGTGTGGTAAACTACGCACCGTTCCCAGCAGACCTTAAAACTCCAGCATCTGGATCTACTGTCACTCTTAGTGACGGAAAGGCTACGTTTACTTGGGAAGGTACTGATCCTGACTCAGGCGACACGCTTAGTTATACGGTTTATGTAGACACTACAGACGGTAAACAAACACCAGCCTCGGCTTTAACAAACCTGTCAGCTCAAACTGCTGATGTGGAACTGGAAGCGGCTACAACGTATTACTGGAGAGTGAAGACATCAGACGGAACTAACGCTAGTTACTCCATTGTTTACTCGTTTAAAACTCAATAGGGTTTAGTCTATAAATTGTCCTGGAGTATTAAATTTAGAAATATCGCACTGATCTAATTTTCCAAAATATTTATATCTATACTTTGCAACCTTACTGTATATCCAATCATTAAATCTGGTGGGAAGTAAATTAAAAATTAAAAGTACTTTGTAAAATCCACCTATAGATTCAATTATTTTAAATACTGCAGTTGACTTAGTGTAAACTTGGTCGTTTACTTTAAACAAAACAGTATTAAATTCATTCAAATCTAATTTTAAATTTGAAAGTAATACCTGACCTGAGGTTCCTTGAAGAGATGAGAATTTAAGATTATTGTGTTTATCAATCTTTACTAATAAATTTACAAACCAATCGCACATACCACAAACTCCATCGAAGTAAACAATTTTATCAATATTCATATTCATTTTACAAATTCTAATTTACTGATATTAGTTTTAGTTGTGAAGGTATCATAATTAACTACTGCATTATTTTTTTCAATATTATCAATAACGCCTATTGTTGAACTACCTTCAATTCTTACTTTATCACCAATTTTAAAAACTACGTTATATTGTTTTTTGACTGGTTTTACTTTACTATTTTTCTTTTCTTTTCTAATTGATTGAAGTTCTTTTTCTAAAACTTCTTTAGTTTTTTTAACCTTCTTTTTTTCTAATTTTACTTTCGAGAAATTAGTTTTTTTTCTTTTAGAATTTAATGTGTCAACCAGGTTAAGTAGTTCTGAAATAAGTGATCTTTTCTTTCCATTATTAAAATATCTTTCAGAAATATCATTTAGCTTATTACCAACTGTTATCATTCTCTGATTGGAATCAAATAACTCTTGATAATTTACAAGCTTAGATTTAATTTTATCATTAGTTAAGTTAAGTTTTTCATTTTCCTTTTTAAACTTTTCTTCTTCCTGTTTAAGTGAATCAGATGTTTTATCTAATTGCACCCTTTGCTTTTGTAATTTTGCAATTGTTGCATCAAATCTAACTTTTCCTCTTTCAATTTTCTTTTTTGCTCTATTAATAATACTGTAAGGAATACCGTTCTTTTGAGCCACCTCAAATGTAAAAGAGCTTCCAGCTTGACCTAGCACTAAATTAAAAGTAGGTTCAAGAGTTTTATCGTTAAATTGCATATTAGCATTTGACATGTACGGTAATTCATTTGCTAACAGCTTTAAATTTGAATAATGTGTTGTAATTACTCCAAAACTCTTTCTTTCATAAAAAACTTCTAAGAATATTTCTGCCAAAGCTCCACCAAGTTCTGGATCTGATCCAGTTCCAAATTCATCAATTAAGAACAAAGTTTTTGAATTACATTTTTTCAAAAAACTGTTCATATTTTTTAATCTATAGCTGTAAGTGCTCAGTTGATTTTCTATTGATTGATTATCACCAATATCAGAAATTATATTCTCAAACACACACATTTGAGTTGAGTGATGAACAGGGATCAAAATTCCAGATTGTATCATTAATTGTAATAATCCAATAGTTTTAAGAGTAATACTTTTTCCTCCAGCGTTAGGTCCAGAAACAACAATTATCCGTTTATTTGAATTAAGGCTAATTGATTGAGGATAGGTTTTTAGATTTAACTTAACATTTGAAGAATATAATAACGGATGATAAGCGTTCTTTATATCTGTTACTCTTTCTTGTAATAAATTAGGCTTAATAGCATTAATTTCTTTAGCATATTTAGCTTTCGCATAAACAACATCAATATCAGTTAAATAATTTTGGTAGTTAGTTAGAACTTTGGAATAAGGTTGTAGGAAAGAGGTTAAGTTTTTAAGAATTTTTTTTATCTCTTCATTTTCATCATATAAAAAATCTTGAAGCTTTCTACTTTGGATTAAAGTTTCCTGAGGCTCGATATAAACAATAATACCTGTTTTAGAACTTCCCATCATTTGTCCTTTAACTTTTCTTCTATACATTGCTTTAACCGCCAGGACCCTTCTGTTATCAATTAAAGATTCTTTTATTTCATCGAGGTAGCCTAGTGAATTATTTGAATTTAAGGCGCTGGAAAATGATTGTCTAATTTTTGATTTTGTTGAATTAATGCTAGTTCTAATGTTTAACAAATCATTTGTAGCATTATCTTTAATAAAACCATATTTATCAATAATTGAATTTATTTCAGTAATTATTTCTTTTACAATTTCTAAATCTTTAGTTAGCTCATATATGTTTACATAATAAGTTTTAAATTTTTTAAGAAATTTAATATGTAATATAGTTAGCTCGACAACCGTTTTTATTTTTCTAAATGAGTCAATATCAAGTTGACTATTGAGTATTTGTATTATTTTAATTTCCTTAGAAATAGATTCATAAAAATGATTTGGAAAATTATTGTCATTCTCTAAAGACGATAAATACTCAGAAACCAAGTCTAAAGAGAAATTAATTTGATCAAAGTCTATTGAGGGGTTTAAGGACTTTAATTTTTCTTTTCCATGACTTGTAACACAATAAGAGAGTATGTTTTCTACAACAACATCAAATTCTAAGTCCTCTAAAGTTTTCTTGGGAATTGCCAAAGTAATTGTATATTAAAAATGTAAAATTAATGAATTTAATTGAAGACAAATATCAATAAATCTTGGAATAAAATTTTAGAAAAAGAATTAAAAAAAGATTATTTCATTTCACTATTAAAAACTACCGATTATAATTACAGTAAAAAAAAATGTTTTCCAGAGAAGAATAAGATTTTCTCAGCGCTAAACCATTGTTCATATGAAAATCTAAAGGTTGTAATATTAGGACAAGATCCTTATCATAATGTTAATCAAGCAAATGGATTGTCTTTTTCAGTAAATTCTAATGAAAAAACACCACCGTCATTAAAAAATATTTTTGTTGAAATTAATAATGATATTAATACACCTATTAGAACTAATAGTGATCTTACAGACTGGGCTAATCAAGGAGTTTTGTTATTAAATTCTGTTCTTTCAGTTGAAAAAGGAAAACCTGGTAGTCATTCAAAAATAGGTTGGGAAATATTCACAGATAATATAATACAGCTGATTTCAAATAATAAATCGAAAATTGTATTTATGTTATGGGGAGGATATGCTAAAAAGAAAAAAAAACTAATAGATCTAAATAAACATTTAATTTTAAAAACAGGACATCCATCTCCATTAAGTGCTAACAGAGGATATTGGTTCGGAAATAAACATTTTAGTAAATGTAATTCCTTCTTAATTAGACAAGGTTTTTCACCAATTAAATGGTAACATTAAATTATAATTATTAACTTTAGTAAAAAAATTTATGATAATTACTACCACTGAAACAATACCAAATAAACAAATAACAGAAGCACTAGGAATTGCTAGAGGTTCAACGGTAAGAGCAAGAAATGTAGCTAGAGATTTATTTGCAGGGATTAAAAATCTAATCGGTGGTGAAATTGAAGAATACACTAAGCTTCAAGCGCAATCAAGAGAACAAGCTCTTTCAAGGATGATAGAAGATGCCAAAAGGGTAGGAGCAGATGCTGTTGTTAATGTAAGATTTATGACATCAGTTATTTCTCAGGGTGCTGCAGAGGTGCTTGCATATGGAACAAGTGTAAAAATTAAATAATATGTTTATCACATTATTTTATGGAGCATGTGCTATTCTAATAGTGTTTGCCATAGTCAACAGGTATAATAAATCTAAAGAGGAAAAGTTTGAAGACAGAGATAATTAAAACTTAATATTATGGAATGGTATTTAAAGGTAATGAGAGATAACTATGCCAACTTTAAAGGAAGAGCTAGGAGAAAGGAGTATTGGATGTACACTCTAATTTTTACAGTTTTATTAATCGCATTAATGACAATTATGTTTTCTGTTTTATCTTTTAGTGATGAAACCGGAATTGAAACAGGACCAGGTGTGTATTTAACAGTTATTCTAGTCATTGTTTTTCTATTTGCACATTTTATTCCCACTATAGCTTTAACAGTAAGAAGGTTGCATGACACAGGGAAAAGCGGATGGTGGTATTTAATCGTATTAGTTCCATACCTTGGTAATTTCGTTATTTTTATTTTTACATTAATTGATGGAGATAGAGGAGATAACAAATATGGTTCAAATCCCAAAATTTAATTCAACACACATTCTAGTGTGAATGTTTATTAAAATTTTGTATATTTAAAATATTATGAAAAAATATTACTTAGACGTACTTACCAATAAATATTCAAATTTTAATGGAAGAGCAAGACGAAAAGAGTATTGGATGTGGACATTGTCTGTTACCATTATATTCATATTTGCAATGATCTTGGATAATTTATTAGGTTTAAATTTTGAATTAATGGGTCAGGACTTAGGCTATGGCTGGATTTATTTGATTGCTGGAATTGCTCATTTGATACCGGGATTAGCGGTAGTTGTAAGAAGGCTTCACGATGTGGGTAAATCAGGTTGGTTTTATTTTATAGTACTAATTCCCATAATAGGTATTTTATGGATGTTGATTTTACTTTGTTCTGATGGAAAAAAAGAAGATAATAAATGGGGGTCTAATCCTAAATCAATAAATTAAATAATGAAAAAATACTTTCAATTTAACGGAACAATTAACGGAACTACATATTTTTTGAGAATGCTGTTTACAATAGTTCTTTCAATTCCCCTTATTGTTGTTGCCATAGCTTTTGCTGCTATTGTTGGTTTTGAACTATTAGACTCAGCAGGAATTGATATTAGTAATATACAAGAAACAGGAACTTTTGATCAAGCTGAACTTGAAGAAAAAATGGAAGAAAGATTTAAAGATAATCCAGAGGAATTAGTCACTTTATTTAAAAATGCCTTTACACCGTTTTGGATAGTTGGTTTTATATTAACAATAATCCCTGTTATTTGGTTTGGAATTGCAACATACTACAAAAGAGTATCTGCCTTGTTTTATGAAAACAGATTAAACGTATTTTTCGGATTGTTAGTTTTTGAAATTGCAGCAGATTTTATAGTAATAAAATTTGACAATTGGCTAAACACCGTCTTTATGATAGGATCATTATTAATATTTTTATTTATGCTAATAAAAGATTCTGGAATACAACCTGAAGACCACGAAGGTTAACCACCAACTCTTTTTACTTTATGGCCTTGATCTGTTAGTATAGATGTGATTTTATCTCTGTATTTCCCTTGAATAATAATCTCATCGTTTTTAATAGAACCTCCGACGCCACATTTATTCTTAAGTAGTTTTGCTAATTCTTTAATCTGATCCTTTGTTCCTTTAAAACCTTTAACAATTGTCACAGGTTTACCTGCACGACCTTTTACACTATAATGTGCTTCAAGATTCTGTGGTTTAATATTATTGTGTTTTACCTTAACCTCAACTGATTTAATAACATCATCAGGGTTAATCAAAGATTTAAGATCAGAAAGAGAACCTAGTTTTTTCATTCTTTTTTCATAACTCCAATATCAATTAGTCTGTTAATTAAAAAGTCATGAGCAGTGATATCTTCAAAACCTTTTGGATTTTGATTATCAATACAATTTTCAAGGACATTTAAATTCATTGTTCCAATCGGATGCAAGAAAAAAGGAATTGAATATCTAGACTTACTCCAATATTCTTTTGGAGGGTTAACAACTCTATGTATAGTTGATTTAAGCTTGTTATTGGTATATCTAGACAACATATCTCCAACATTAACAACTATTTCATCTTCACCTGCAATAGCGTCTATCCATTCACCTTTATTATTTCTAACCTGTAATCCTTTACCGTGAGCTCCCATAAGTAAAGTAATTAAGTTAATATCTCCATGAGCTGCTGCTCTTACTGCGTTGTCAGGCTCCTTGGTAATAGGAGGGTAGTGGATTGGCCTTAAAATGCTATTTCCATTTAATACATACTTATCAAAATGATCTTCTTCTAATTCTAAGAATAATGCAATGGCTCTTAAAACATAAACTCCTGTTTTTTCTAATGCTTTATATGTGGTTTCACCAGCTTTGTTGAACTCTGGAACTTCATCTACATAAGGATTATCAGGGTAATTAAACTTTAATTTATCACTTTCAGATAAGTATTGACCAAAATGCCAAAACTCCTTTAAATCTCCTTCTTTTTTACCTTTTGCATGTTCTTTCCCAAATGAGGTATAGCCTCTTTGTCCTTTAAAACCCTCAAATTCATAGTTTGATTTAACTTCAGATGACATATCAAAAAAACATTTGATTTGATTGTACAAATCTTCAACATTATCTTTTGATAAAAAATGATTTTTTAGAGATAAAAAACCTATTTCCTGATAGGCTTTCCCAACAGATTTAACAAAATTATCTTTTTTATTTTTGTCATTAGACAAGAAATCATTTAAATCTAAAGAAGGAATATTACTCATTTTTAAATTAATTCGTTAAGATTTGAATATTTAAGATTGAATGCGTCTGCTATTGCTTTATACACAACCTTACCGTTTATTATATTAAGGCCTAATTTAAGAGAATTATCTTTTTTACAAGCTTCTTTCCATCCGTTATTTGCTAAATCTAAACCTTGCCTTACAGTTGCGTTAGTTAAAGCTTCTGTTGATGTTGCTGGAACTGCTCCGGGCATATTAGCTACACTGTAATGCAATACATTATCTATTATATAAGTTGGATCTTGATGTGTAGTAGGGTGAGTAGTTTCAAAGCATCCTCCTTGATCAACTGCAACATCAACTAACACTGTTCCAGGCTGTAAATCCTTTAACATATCTTTTGTTATTAAATTAGGAGCCTTTGCACCAGGAATTAAAACAGCACCAATAATTAAATGCGCTGACTTTATTGCTTGTACAATGTTGTAATGACTAGAAAATTGAGTGTAAACGTTTTTAGGCATAACATCATCTAAATATCTTAGTCTATCTAAGTTTATATCAAAAATGGTAACATTAGCTCCTAAACCTGCAGCCATTTTAGCAGCTTCAGATCCAACAACACCACCACCTAAAACAATTACGTTTGCTGGCTTAACTCCAGGAACACCACCTAGTAAAATACCAAAACCATTTTGAGGTTTTTCTAAAAATTTAGCACCCTGTTGAGCTGCCATTCTTCCAGCTACTTCTGACATTGGAGTAAGTAGAGGTAATGATAAATCTTTATTTTGAACAGTCTCGTAAGCAATACATATGCTATTAGACTCAATCATTGCATTAGTTAATTCTTTAGATGAAGCAAAGTGAAAATAAGTATAAACGATCTGATTTTCCTTAATTAAAGGATATTCTGATTTTAAGGGTTCTTTTACTTTAACAATCATTTCAGACTTTGAATAAACCTCTTCAATTGTATCGCAAATTACAGCTCCAATACATGAATAATCTGAGTCTTTATATCCACTTCCTAAACCAGCATCTTTCTGAATTAAAACAGTATGACCGTTGTTAATAAACGAATTAGCTCCAGATGGAGTCATTCCAACCCTAAATTCATTATTTTTTATTTCTTTTGGTACACCTACTATCATTGTATCATGTTTTATTATGCATAGATAATTACAAAATTATTAATTACAAAGCATAAAATATCAGTTTTGTTAAAATATTAGTAAATAAATTGATGATAAATGAAGAATTAATAATTACTCGAACAATTTCTTATCTATTGAAGGGAATAATTTTAGAGCATTTTTATAATATAATTTTTTCAAAACTTCATCAGGAAGATTTAAACCATACATTTTCCATAATCCATGTCTTTTCCTGTAATAATCAAAATATTCATCTGAAGTCTCTAACACTCTGAAGTAAACATCAAATTCAGATTTTTTATACGTGTCTTTCCCAAACATAATCCTGTCTTGATAGTCTATAAAAAACTTTCTTGCTCTTCTAGGTTGTCTTCCAAGTTCTCCAATAACAGCACCAATCTCAGTGTAAACATTTGGTAATTTATCTAAATGATCTTCTAATTTATCTAAATCATTTGCCATCCATCCCATATGAGCATTAATAAAAATAGTATTTGGATGATTTTTAAACATTATAAACTGCTCATCCATAACTGTTTTAAATGATGGATATTTATCTGAAGGTCTAAAACTTCCTGGTTTTTGTCTTGCATGTAACCATCTTTCATTATACTTATCTATTGGATCAAAGAAAGGGGAGGGCTCTCCAGAATGAATTAGGACAGGAATGTTTAACTCTCCACAAATTTCCCATATTGGAGACAATCGTGAATCGTCAACTTTTACTCTTTTACCAGAGCCATCTTTTAATGATAAACCCAAGTCTTTGTACACTTTTAAACCAATAGCTCCATTTGATACAGCATCTCTTATAATTTTAACAGAATTTTTTGCAAAATCCCTATTATCAATTTTTTTGAAATCAATATTAACAAAAACTCCAAATCTATCTGGAAAATTTTCTTTTACATTAGTCAAAGATTTTTCAAGATTTAAATCCATCAGAGATTGATTTCCAACAAAAGTAGCTAAACCAGAGCCACTTAAATTTATCATGAAACCCATATTAAGGCTGTCCATTTCGGAAACTAATTTCTTTAAATTAGTATAGGACATGTCCCATTGATGACTATGAACATCTACAAAAGGGTATTTTGCTCTTTTTCTTTTATTTTTATCAACTACTAAAGAAGCTATTGGTGAATATTCTTCAATATCCATTAAGTTGTTTTTCTTTTGAATATTATCAATAGACCAATAAGAAATACCAGTAACTACAAGGACTAATACTAGAATTGAAAAAAGAAAAAGGAGAGCTTTTAAAAAATTTTTAAATGAAAAAAGCTTCATTTTATTTAAAAGGCATTAATACCTGTGTTAGATCCCATCTTAATCTTATTGAGGAACCAATTGAATCAGTAACAAAATCAATTGTTAATTGCTCAATAGAATCATCTAATTTAGAAGCAGAGGCATCAAATGAAAATAAATCATCTGCAGGATCAGGTTGAACTATTCCAAAATAACCATTATCAGAGTTAATAACTACTTTCCAGGAATTTTCTCCAGGAACGGTATAAAGCGAATATTCACCAGCCAATAATATATTATCATTGAAATTCAAGTCAGAATTAGTATTAATAATTGTGTGTCTGTTTGCTCCAGTTCTCCAGTACTGATTATATGGAACTAAAGCTCCGTCAGATTCATTTCCAAAAATCAAACGATCCTTTTTAAAAGGCTTACTATAAGTTATAGTTACTTCTTTGTCATTCTCTTTAAATACTGATGTATCTAATGGGCTTGCTGGAGGTGTAAGTGTTATATATAAATATCCTGCAGCTAATAAAACTGCTATTGTAATAAGAGTATATTTTAAAAACTTTTTCATAGTAATATAATTTTTTGAATTAATAAAATCGATTTAACATAATATAAATTATAGTTCAATTAACCTATAACTTTAACCTTAACAGCATTTAAACCTTTAGTTCCTTTGACTGTATCAAAAGAAACTTTGTTTCCTTCTTTTATTTCATCAATACATTCAGAAATATGTACAAAGAACTGTTCTTGAGTTTCTGGATCAACAATAAACCCGAATCCTTTAGAATGATCAAAGAAACTTACTTTTCCAGTATACCCGTCTTTTTTAACATTATCGCTTTTTGGAATACCGATTATAATACTCTCAGCACTTATTTTCTCTTTATCTGCTGGATCTGGTGGAGTTTCAGTAAAGTTTCCATTATAATCAACATAAACAAACTCATTTGTAACTAGTTCACCATTTTCTCTAGCTTCTTTACGAGCCAACATTTTTTTCCTCTTGTCTTCCTTCTTTTTCTTACGTTTTTTCTCTTTTTCTAGTTTATTAAATGTTTGTTGTGATTTAGCCATATTAAATATTAAGTTTTTAAAAATGTAAAAGTAATTCTTTTCTGATTCATATTAAAATTTGAATTAAAAGGTTTATTATAACTTATTCAATATTGATATTAGTGGAAACAAAAAAAACCCTTAACAAAAAGGGTTTTTTTAAATAAAAATGTTCTATAAATTGAGGTTAATTTGATCCAGGATACACTCTTATAGTAGTTCCAGAAAAAGAACTTATCATGTCACTATATTTGGAAGATTTTAAAAGAAAATCTTGCGAATCTGGGTTAGCAAAAACAGCTTCTCTTCCTCTTAACCAGTCACCTAAATTATTAGATCTAGCTACCATAATATGTGTTACTCCATCTTCAGCTCCACTTATTGCTTCATGAAGTTCTATTACACCATCAAAATTGTTTGAGTTGGCTTTAATAAAATCAGAAGCTAATGCTGCAAACTTAGGTACATCATTAACTTTATAACTCCATACGTTAGAGTAATTATAAGCTCCAGCTTTCGAAGGATCAAAAATTAATGGTGAAGCTAAAATACTCGAATATGGTTTTGCTACAGATTCAAAAATTTTCTGAACTAAATTGTTTTCAGCAAAATCTCCTGGTCCACTACCCCATCCTTTAAAATAGTCAGCATTGGGAGCTAAAAAACATATTTGATGAGTGAAATTATTAGTTGAACTTGAAAACTCTAAATCAAATATAAATACAGTAAATGGCATTTGTGACATTTCATCAGCAGCAAATAAACCATCCATTGCAGTTACTAATTCTTTTGCATCAGATTCTTTTTCAACGGAAAAATTAAAACAAGCCCAATAGCCCTTTTCCTGAGAAAACATTGAAACTGAAACAAACATAAACAGTGTAAATAAAATACTTTTTTTCATAACGATTTTTTAAATTTTTAATTAAATATAAAAAATCATTATAATAATTAAAAAAAACATTCAAATAAAAATGTTTATTCAATAAATTATTTGATAAATTACAAAGATCTTTCCCTTAGAATTTTAACGACATCTTTCATTTTAAAGCCTTTTTCTTGAAGAAGTATTAAATAATGAAACATAAGATCAGCAGATTCATTTAAAAACAAGTCATCATTATCATCCTTGGCTTCTATTACAAGCTCTACCGCTTCTTCTCCTACCTTTTGAGCGATTTTATTAGTTCCTTTCTTAAATAAACTAGATACGTAGCTAGAATCAGAAGGATTATTCTTCCTGTCTTGTATAATATTCTCAAGTGTTATTATAAAATCATCCGACATATTTGAATCTTCAAAACATGTGTCATCTCCTTTATGACAAACTGGACCAACGGGATTAACCTTTATAAGTAATGTATCATTATCACAATCTTCTTTTAATGAAACAACCTTAAGTTCGTTACCACTTTCCTCACCTTTTTTCCAAATTCTTTGTTTAGTTCTACTATAAAAATGAACCACATCTGTACTTAAAGTTAAACTTAAAGACTCTTTATTTAAATAACCTAGCATCAACACTTTATGAGTGTTATAATCTTGAATAATTGCAGGCACTAATCCGTCTTTATTTTTATTAAAATCTAAATTCATAATCGTATAGGTATATTATTGTTTTTTAATTCTATTTTGAGCTCTTGTAAGCTAATTTCATTAAAATGAAATACGCTTGCTGCAAGAGCGGCGTCTATATTCCCTGATTTAAACACTTCATTAAAATGTTCAATCTTACCTGCTCCACCAGATGCAATTATAGGGATATTAACTATTTGAGATAATTCTTCAAGTGCATTACAAGCAAATCCATTTTTAGTTCCGTCATGATCCATCGAGGTAAAAAGAATTTCTCCTGCTCCCCTATCCTCTACTTCTTTAGCCCAGTCAAATAACCTGATATCTGTTTTAACCCTTCCTCCAACCAAGTAAACAAACCAATCATTATCAACATACTTAGCATCTATAGCAACAACAACACATTGAGTTCCGAAATTTGTTGCTAATTCATTAATAAAATCAGGGTTTTTTACAGCATAACTGTTTATAGAAACCTTGTCTGCTCCACTTTTAAGAAGGATATCTACATCCTTCTACTGTTTTAATTCCACCACCAACAGTGAACGGAATATTAATATTCTCTGAAATCTGGTCAGCAAGCTTAGCAAATGTCCTTCTATCTTCTTTAGTAGCTGTTATATCTAAAAAAACAAGCTCATCTGCTCCGTTTTCAGAGTAATATTTAGCAAGCTCAACTGGATCACCAGCATCAATAAGGTCTACAAAGTTAATACCCTTTACTGTTCTTGAGTCTTTAATATCAAGACACGGGATTATTCTTTTTGCTAGCATTATGTGTTTATAAAATTCATTAAACTTTTCAATTCTATCTTGTTTTCATAAATAGCTTTTCCAAGAATAGCTCCTTCACAACCAATCTCTTTTAAATCTTCTAAATCCTTAATACTTGATATTCCCCCTGATGCAATTAAACAAATATCCTTATATGACTTCAAGATGTTTTTATAAGTTTCTACTGAGGGACCTTTAAGCATTCCGTCTTTGGAAATATCAGTTGGAATGACATACTTTACCCCTTTTGAGATGTGATAATTTAAAAAAACCATAAGATCATTTCCAGAATCATTAAGCCATCCATTGGTTTTAATCTTATTATCCAAAAAATCAGCTCCCAAAATTATTTTGTCACTTCCATATTTATCAAATAATTCAACAAACGTTTCAGGGCTTGAAACTGCGATACTACCTAGAGTAACCTGGGATGCACCTGATTCAAATGCAACTCTAACATCTTCAATTGATTTTAATCCACCACCAAAATCAACATCTAAAGCTGTTTTAAGAGCAATTTGCTCTAGAATCTTATGATTTATAACCTTACTTGACTTAGCGCCGTCTAAATCAACTAAATGAAGATGATTAATACCATGATCTTCAAACCTCTGAGCCATTTCAAATGGACTAGAGCTGTATATAGTTTTTTTACTGTAATCACCTTGTGATAGCCTTACACACTTTCCTTCAATAATATCAATGGCTGGAATTATTCTCATCATGAATTAGTTATAAAATTTTCAAGTATAACTTCACCTTTACCTCCACTCTTTTCAGGGTGAAACTGAACTCCAGTAAAATTATTTTTTTTAATTGCCGTACTGTAATCAGTTCCGTATTTAGTAGTTGATATAGTTTCCGAAATAACGGGGACAAAATAACTATGTACTAAATACATATACTCCTTTTCACTGATTGAATTAAACAGACTAGTCTTTAAATCAAAAATAGTATTCCATCCAATTTGAGGAACCTTTAGAGAGTTGTCGAACTTTTTAACCTTAGAATTAAATATTTTAAGACACTCGGTATTTCCTTCTTCAGAGAAATCACACATTAACTGCATGCCTAAACATATACCTAATACTGGTTGTTTTAAATTAGGGATAAGCAAATCCAAACCTTCAGACTGAAGTTTTTTCATTACACTACTAGCCTGCCCTACACCTGGAAAAATAACTTTATCTGAATTTAAAATCACTTCTTTATCTGAAGTTAAAATTCCTTCACAACCAAGTCTTTTCAAAGCGTATTTCACACTTTGAGTGTTTCCAGCCCCGTAATCAATTATAGCTATTCTCATTACAATACTCCTTTTGTGGATGGTAATATTAATTTATCTTGATTTTTACTTACTGCACTTTTAATACACTTAGCAAAAGCCTTGAATATAGATTCTATTTTGTGATGCTCATTAGTTCCTTCAACTTTAATATTAGCATTTAGTTTAGCTGCGTCACAGAACGATTTAAAAAAGTGGTAAAACATTTCAGTTGGCACGTCCCCTATCTTCTCTCTTTTAAATTCAGCGTCCCAAACCAGCCAACTTCTTCCACCAAAATCTATTGCTACTTGAGCTAAACAGTCGTCCATCGGTAGTGAAAAAGCATATCTTTCGATTCCTATTTTCTTTCCTAGCAGAGTGGAAAAAGATTCCCCAAGTGCAATTGCAGTATCTTCAATAGTATGATGCTCGTCAACATTTAAATCTCCGTCAACTTTAATATTTAAATCTATTAGCGAGTGCCTAGAAAGCTGATCTAACATGTGATCAAAAAACGAAAGGCCAGTATCAATATTACTTTTTCCTGTTCCGTCTAAATCAAGCTCAATCTCAATTTTAGTTTCATTTGTAATTCTATCAAACTTAGAATACCTGCTCAACCCACTTAGATACTCATAAACTGATTTCCAAGAATCTGTTTTAAGTTTTACAACATAGCTTGACGACTTGTCTAAATCTGAGCCATTGTAAAAAATTCCAGAACATTTTAAGTTATTAGCAAGTTGCATATCAGACGATCTATCTCCAATCACAAAAGAATTAGCCATATCAATGTTACTATCCTCTATATATTCTGTTAGCATCCCTGTTCTTGGCTTTCTGTAATTTGAATTTTCTTTTTCAAAACTCTTGTCAATATGTGTTTTAAAAAAACTAATTTTTTCATTTTTAAAAGAGCTAATAATAAAATTTTGAACAGGCCAAAAGGTTGTTTCTGGAAACGAGTCTGTTCCCAGACCATCTTGATTTGTAACCATTACAAGTTCAAAATCTAACTCTTCACTAATTTTATTTAAATACTTAAACACTCCTGGAAGAAAACTTAATTTCTCAAAACTATCTAATTGCTTATCCAGTTTAGGTTCTTCAACCAAAGTTCCATCTCTATCTATAAAAAGAATCTTTTTCATAATTCATTTAATGTTTTTATTAATATTTTATTTTCATCTTTTGTACCAACTGTAATTCTTAAACAGTTTTGACACAAATATTGATTCGTTCTGTTTCTAACTACAATACCCTTTTTCAATAACTGATTGTATCTTAAATCAGCATTATCCACTTTAACAAGTATAAAGTTTGCGTCAGATTCGTATATTTTTTCAACAAAATCAAGTTTTTCTAAAGAAGAAATCAATTTCTCTCTCTGATTTAAAATAGAATTGACATTACTTTTAATTTCATTAACCTTTTTCAGCTCCTCTAAAGCTTTATTTTCAGTAAGTATATTTATATTATATGGAGGTTTGATTTTATTTATGTAACTAATAATTTTTTCGTTTGAAAATCCCATCCCTAATCTGATACCTGCCATTCCATAAGCCTTAGACATAGTTTGAGTAATTATTAAATTTTCATACTTATCAATAAGGTTAATTAAAGATTTTTGAGATGAAAAATCTATATAAGCCTCATCAATAACAACAATACCCTTAAAGTCTTTAATTAAATCACTTAAAACATTAATATCAAATGAATTTCCTGTGGGATTATTTGGAGAGCACAAGAACAAAATCTTAGTATTAGATGTCTTTTAAACTCTAGTATTTTATCTGTATCAATTGAAAAATCACTTTTTAATGGAATTTCAATATTCTCAACACTATTAGTTTTAGCTATCACATCATACATGCCATAAGTTGGAGGAAGAGTAATTATCTGATCTTGGTTTGGATTACAAAAAACCCTAACAATTAAATCAAGAATTTCATCAGTCCCGTTACCAAAAACAACTTGATTTACATTTACATTTTTAATTTTAGAAACAACTGTTTTTAAATCATTATGCTTGTTATCTGGGTATCTATTAATTCCATTATCAAAAGGAGATTCATTTGCGTCTAAATAAATTAAGTTTTCATCACATCCGTTCTTGTACTCATCTCTAGCAGATGAATACGAAGACATATTTTTAACATTATCTCTTACTAGAGCATCTATTTTCATATTAACTTTTTAAATCTTTAACCCTTATTGATACTGCATTTTTATGAGCCTGTAAACCTTCTGCTTGAGCCATAGTCTCAACTGTTTTTGAAATATTCAATAAACCTGTTTTTGATATTTTCTGAAAAGTGATTGTCTTTTGAAAACTATCTAAATTAACACCACTATACTGCTTAGCATTTCCATTTGTTGGCAGAGTGTGATTTGTTCCTGATGCGTAATCACCAGCGCTTTCAGGTGTGTAATTACCAATAAATACAGATCCAGCACTTACTATATTATCAATAAAGAAAGATTCGTCTTGAACATTAATTATATAATGCTCTGGTGCATATAAATTAATGAAATCAATTGCCTTAGTCTTGTCATCAAAAAATACAAGTTTAGAATTTGAAATTGATTTATTAATAAAATCTATTCTATCTAGGCTTTTAACTTGATCATTTATACATTTTTCAACTTCATTTATTAAGGATTTTGAAAGACTTACAAATATAACCTGACTATCAGGTCCATGCTCTGCTTGTGAGAGTAAATCTGATGCTATATAACTAGGGTTAGCATACTTGTCAGCTAACACTAATAATTCACTTGGACCTGCAGGCATATCGATTGCTGTATTAAAATTGATCGATTTTAATTTAGCATAGGTAACAAACTGATTTCCTGGTCCAAATATCTTATTTACTTTAGGAACAGTCTCTGTACCTATACTCATAGCCGCTATTGATTGAGCTCCACCAACACAAATGACTGTATCCACTTTACAAAGTTTAGCACAATACAAGATAGCTGGATGAAGTTCACCATTTTTATCAGGTGGAGAACAAAGTACAATGTTTTTGCATTTAGCTATCATAGCAGGAATAGCTAACATTAAAACTGATGAAAACAAAGGAGCTGTACCACCTGGGATATACAAGCCAACGTTTTCAATAGCCCTCTTTTCTTGCCAACATAAAACCCCAGGTGTAGTTTCAATTTTATTGAAATCAATAACCTGATTCTTGTGAAATTTATAAATGTTATTAAAAGCTGCATTGATAGACTCTTTTAAATCCTTGTCAATATCATTATCTGAATTATTAATTTTTTCAGAGCTAACCTTTAAATTATTCAATTCAACGTTGTCGAATTTTTTTGTGTATTCTATTAAAGATTTATCTCCATATAATTCAACATTTGTAAAAATTTCATCCACAACGTCTTTTACAGAATCAAGACTATAAACTGGCCGTTTAACCAACGAGGTCCATGAGCTTTTATTTGGGTTAAATATTTTATTCATTATAAAACCATTTTTTCAATTGGACACACTAATATATCTTCAGCTCCAGCAGCTTTAATTTTATCGATCACTTCCCAAAAAGCATCTTCATTGATAACTGAATGCAAAGAGCTCCAACCCTCTTTATTTAAAGGAAGCACAGTTGGACTCTTTAAAACAGGAAGTATTTCAGAAATAGCGTTTATTTTATCATTTGGAGCGTTCAAAAGAATATACTTAGACTCTTTGGCTTTCAAAACAGCTCTAACTCTAAACAAAAACTTGTCCAGCAAATATTTGTTGGATTCTAACACATGTTTGTTACCAGCCAATACAGCTTGTGATTCATGAATTACAAATACTTCTTTTAAGTTATTTTTATAAAGTGTACTGCCACTTGAAACTATATCACATATAGCATCTGACAATCCAATGTTTGGAGCTATCTCAACCGATCCGTTAATAACATGGATATCCGCACTAATATTGTTTTTATTTAAAAACTTTTTAAGTGTATTTGGATAGGATGTAGCAATTTTAAGATTGTTTAAATAAGAAATAGAATTAAATTCAACTTCTTTTGGAACTGCAATTGAGACCTTGCATTTAGAAAATCCTAAATTTTCTATAACATCAATTTTAAAATCTTTTTCGATTAATAAATTTTCGCCAATTATTGCTAAATCAACTACCCCATCGTTAATATATTTTGGAATATCACTGTTTCTTAAAAAATAAACCTCAATAGGAAAATTTCTAGCCGAGGCCATTAATTGATCCTTATAGTTGTCTATTTTAATTCCACATTTATTCAAAAGGTTTAAAGAATCCGTATTGAGTCTTCCTGATTTCTGAATTGCAATTTTTAGTTTTTTCATTTATTGATTTTTTTTATAAAAAAAATGCCCGTTTGAATTAACAAACGGGCATGTATAATAATATAACAATATCATCACATCACTCGTTTGAGGATATTAAAATGATGATGATTGTTACGGTTAAATTTCATTGTTTAAATTTGAATTGCAAATATTATAAAAAAATTATTGATTTCCTAGAATAATTGGTAAACCATCTTTTCCACTTCCAATTACAATTACTTTAGAGTTAGGAGACTCAGCAAGTTTAGTAGTAGCTTCAATACCCTTATCTCTTAAAATATTAGTTGTTAATGAAGAATTTAAAATTCTATTTGCATCAGCTTTACCTTGAGCATCAATTCTAACTTTATCTGCTTCCTTTCTAGCTGATTCAAGTTTAAATTCATATTCAAGAGACATTTGTTCTTGACTAAGCTTTCTTTCAATTGCTTGCTTAATTGTATTAGGCAGAGTAACATCTCTAACTAAAACATCATTAATTTGAACATGTTGCTCTTCAACACCTTTTTTAAGTTCATCATAAATTTCACTTTCAATAGCATCTCTTTTTGTTGAATAAAGCTGTTCAGGTGTATATCTACCTACAACACTTCTTGCTACTGCTCTAATATTAGGAACTATTACTATATCTAAATAGTTTGAACCTTTAGTCTGATGTAAAAGTCCTAATTCGTCAGCTTTTGGCTGATATAATACTGAAACATCTAGAGAAATCTCTAATCCATTTGAAGAAAGTACTTGCATTTGACTTTCAAAAACTTCTTGTTGTTTTACATTGTATAAGTATACCTTATTCCAAGGCAATATCAAGTGAAAACCTTCACTAAGGGCAGGTTCATCAACCACAGTACCTTCTCCAAAAGTTTTAAACAATACACCTGCTTCACCATATCCTATGTTAACAGCAGACTTCATTAGTCCTATAACAGAAAACATTATTAGTAATACAACTGGTAATCCGATTTTATTAATTCTATCCATTTTATTATTTATTTAAATTATTATGTTAGCATGCCGCCATCGACATTAATTACTTGACCCGTTATAAAAGTCGAAAGGTCAGATGACAAAAATAAGCAAAGATTTGCAACATCTTGTGGTGTTCCGCCTCTTTTTAATGGAATTCCATTAATCCATTGATCAACAACCTCTTGGTTTAACTTATCTGTCATTTCTGTTCGAATAAATCCAGGAGCAACAACATTTGATCTTATATTTCTAGAACCAAGTTCTAGAGCAATTGATTTTGAGAATCCAATAATACCAGCTTTTGATGCTGCATAATTGGATTGTCCAGCATTACCTTTAATTCCAACTATTGAACTTATATTTATTATACTTCCTGATCTATTTTTTAAAAATGTTCTTTGGGTTGCTTTAACCATATTAAATACAGATTTTAAATTCACTTCAATAACCTTATCAAAATCGTCTTCATTCATTCTCATCAACAGATTATCTTTAGTTATACCTGCATTGTTAATTAAAACATCAATAGTTCCAAAATCTTCGATTACCTTATCAACAAATTTTTGAGAATCTTCAAAACTTGCTGCATCACTTTGGTATGCCTTACAATTAATATCAAATTCTGACATCTCATTAATCAAATCATTAGCAGAATCTACAGATTTAGAATAAGTAAAAGCAATATTTGCTCCATGGGAAGCTAAAACTAAAGCTATACCTCTCCCAATCCCTCTACTAGCGCCAGTAATTATTACAGTTTTGTTTTCTAATAATTTCATATTGTAAATTTATATTATAAAATCTCTGCTACTCTTTTGCCTATTTCAGCAGGAGAATCCACTACATGAATACCACATTCTCTCATAATTTTTTTCTTTGCTTCGGCCGTATCTTCTGCACCACCAACTATAGCACCGGCATGACCCATTGTTCTACCCTTTGGAGCTGTTTCACCAGCAATGAATCCAACTATTGGTTTTTTATTTCCATTTTCTACAACCCACTTAGCTGCATCAGTTTCTAATTGACCGCCAATTTCGCCAATCATTACTATACAGTCTGTTTCGTCATCGTTCATAAACAACTCGATAGCATCTTTGGTTGTAGTTCCAATGATTGGATCTCCACCAATTCCAACAGCTGTTGATATACCAAGACCTTGTTTTACAATTTGATCTGCTGCCTCATAAGTTAATGTACCTGATTTTGAAACTAGACCAATTCTACCCTTTTTAAAAACAAACCCAGGCATTATTCCAACTTTAGCTTCATTAGGCGTAATTACACCAGGACAATTCGGACCAATTAATGTACAAGTTTTGTTTTCTAAATATTGATTAACTCTTGTCATGTCTGAAACTGGGATACCCTCAGTTATGGCTATAATGGTTTGAATACCTGCATCAGCAGCTTCCATGATTGCATCCGCAGCAAAACCAGCTGGCACAAATATTATTGACGTATTAGCTTCTACTTTTTCTACAGCTTCAGAAACAGTATTAAACACTGGTTTTCCTAAATGTGTTTGACCACCTTTTCCAGGTGTTACACCTGCAACAACATTTGTTCCATAACTTATCATTTGCTCCGCATGAAACGTACCTTCACTTCCTGTGAATCCTTGAACAACAATCTTAGAATTCTTGTTTACTATTATACTCATAAATTAATTTAAATTTTAACTCTTTCTATGTAAGAGCCTTTTTCTGGATCTATTTTTATTTTATCTCCTTCATTGATAAATAAAGGAACATTTATTTTTGCACCTGTTTCTAAAATAGCAGGCTTTGTTGCATTAGTAGCTGTATTTCCTTTAATACCAGGTTCAGTTGATGAAATCTCTAATATTACGTTTTGAGGCATTTCAACAGAAAGTGTAGTTCCATCCTCTGTATTTATTAAAACAGTTACTATTTCTCCTTCTTTTAAAAACTGAGAAGAATCAAGTATAATTTCTTGAACTGTTATTTGATTATAATCATCAACATTCATAAAATGATAGGTTTCTGCATCTTTATACAGATATTGATATTTTTTAGTTTCAACTCTTACATCTTCAATTTTGTGACCTGCAGAGAAAGTATTATCAATTACTTTTCCATTGGTTACACTTTTTAATTTTGTTCTTACAAATGCAGGACCTTTCCCAGGTTTTACGTGTAGAAATTCAATAATCTTATAGATGTCATTATTGTATTTTATACAAAGACCTTTTCTAATGTCAGATGATGATGCCATAATTAATTTTTAAAATAACCTTTCATTATTCCTCTTTGAGAGCTTTTGATGAATTGAAGAATTTCATCTCTTTCCTTTGTAGCTTCCATTTCACCTTCCATAATAGCTACTGCTTGAGTGTTATTATATCTTTTTTGGTAAAGTGTCCTATACATGGACTGAATTTCCATTATTACCTTATTGTCAAATCCTCTTCTTCTTAACCAACTGAATTTATTCCAACATATGAAAGTGGTTCTCTTGCTGCTTTTACAAAAGGTGGCACATCTTTTCTAACTAAAGAGCCACCTGCAACAAAAGCATGATTTCCAATTGAACAAAACTGATGAACAGCAACCATCCCTGCTAGAATAACATGAGACCCTACAGTTACATGACCGGCTAAAGTTGAATTATTTGAAAAAATACAATTATCTCCAATAAAGCAATCATGAGCCACATGAGAATAAGCCATTATTAAACAGTTTTTGCCGATTTTAGTTTTATTTCTGTCAGATGTACCTCTATTTATTGTTACACATTCTCTAATAGTGGTGTTGTTTCCTATTTCAACAGTGGTTTCTTCACCCTTAAATTTTAAATCTTGTGGAACAGCCGAAATCACTGAACCAGGGAAAATTGAAACATTTTTTCCAATTCTAGCTCCACTCATTATTGTTACATTAGAGCCTATCCAGGTTCCATCTCCAATAATAACATTTTTATCAATAGATGTAAAAGGTTCTATAACTACATTTTTAGCAATTTTAGCACCAGGATGAATATGTGAAAGTGGTTGATACATTAAGATTCTGTTTTTCTAATTATTTTAGCTAGTAATTCTGCTTCACTCGTTAGTTTGCCGTCAACAAATGCTTGTCCTTTCATATGAATTATTCCTCTTCTTAAAGGAGATAATAACTCTAATTTAAATATTAAAGTATCACCAGGAACAACAGGGTATTTAAATTTTGCATCAGTAATTTTAGCAAAAAAAGTAAGATAATTCTCTGGATCAGGAATAGTATTTAAAATTAAAACTCCTCCAGCCTGAGCCATTGCTTCAATTTGCAAAACTCCTGGAAAAATAGGTTGACCAGGAAAATGACCCTTGAAAAAATCTTCATTCATGGTTACATTTTTTAACCCAATTATATGTGATTCTGAAATCTCAATAATTTTATCTACGAATAAAAACGGAGGTCTATGAGGAAGGAGTTTCATGATTTGATTAACATCCATAGCTGGAGGCTTATTCAAATTAACTTGTGGAGCTATATTTCTTTTCTCATTTTTAATAATAGAAGAAAGTTTTTTACCAAACATTGTATTAACATAATGTCCAGGCTTATTAGCAATTATCTTTCCTTTAATTCTAGTTCCCACTAAAGCTAAATCACCAATAATATCTAATAATTTGTGTCTAGCAGCTTCGTTTGGATAATGTAACGTAAGATTGTCTAGGATACCGTTTGATTTAACAGAAATTTTATCTTTATTAAATGCTTTTTTTAATTTTTCCATAGTCTTAGATGATAATTCTTTATCAACATAAACAATAGCATTATTTAAATCACCTCCTTTAATAAGACCGTTTTCTAGGAGCATCTCAATTTCATGTAAAAAACTAAAGGTTCTAGAATCTGCAAACTCATCTTTAAATTGTGTTAATCTTTTCATCGTTGCATTTTGAGTACCTAGAATTTTAGTACCAAAATCAACCATTGCTGTAACTTCATAATATTTAGAAGGAATAATTGTTATATCACTTCCACTTTCTTCATCATAATATGAGATTACATCCTTTACAATATATTCATTCCTTTCTTTAGTTTGTTCTTTGATTCCTGCATTAATAATTGCTTCAACAAAATATTTAGACGATCCATCCATAATTGGAGGTTCTGAAGCATCAATTTCAATTAATACATTATCAACTTCCATTCCAACTAATGCTGCTAAAACGTGTTCAGATGTTTGAATAGTTATTCCATCTTTTTCAAGTGTAGTTCCTCTTTTAGTACTAACGACATAATTTACGTCAGCTTCAATAATTGGCTTGCTTGGAAGGTCAGTTCTACAAAAAGCATAACCAAAATCTTCCGCGGCAGGCTTGAAAGTTAAATTAACTTCATTACCAGAGTGAATACCAACCCCTTTAAGTGAAACAGACTTTAAAATCGTACGTTGTTTACTCATTTTATTTTTTTTTGAAAAGGTCATTTAATTTGTTCATTATTTTTGGTAAATTTTTAAAATGAACATATGATTTATTGTAATCTAAATAATTGATAGCAGGCATTCCCATTACAGTAGTGTCAGATGGAATACTTCTCATAACTCCAGACTGAGCCTGAACCATTACTCTATCTCCAATTTTTATATGACCTGAAATACCCGCTTGACCACCTATCATACAATTTTTTCCAATCGATGATGATCCAGCAATTCCAACACAAGCCGCTATCACTGTATTTTCTCCAATTTCAACATTGTGCGCTACTTGAACTAAGTTATCGATTTTTACACCTTTTTTAACAATAGTAGAACCTAAAGTAGCTTTGTCAATAGTACAATTAGCTCCAATTTCAACATTGTCTTCAATAATTACATTGCCGTTATGCACAACCTTTAATTGATTACCGTTTTTGTCAAGATTAAATCCAAATCCATCAGAACCAATAACAGTTCCTGAATGAATTATACAATTATTTCCTATAACTGAGTTATTATAAATTCTTACGCCTGGATAAATAACAGTATTTTTACCAATACTTACATTTTCTCCTAAAAAAACTTGAGAATAAATCTTGGAATTATCTCCAATAACCGAATCTTTTTCACATACAGAAAACGCTCCTAAATAAACATCTTTTCCAATTGAAACACTTAAGTCAATAGAAGATAACTTATCTATACCTGTTCTGTTTAAATTTTGATTTCCAAATAGATTTAATAATTTAGAAAATGCTTCATTTGGATCATTAACTCTAATTAAAGTTTTATTCAATGGTTGATCCAAAACAAGATCATTTTTAACGATAAATACTGAGGATTTAGATGATTTTAAAAACTTATTGTATTTAGAATTTCCAAGGAAAGACAAAGAACCTGCTTTCCCGTTTTCAATCTTCGCTAGACTGTTAACTAAAACCTGATCATCCCCTACTACATTTCCGCTAACAATTTCAGCTACTTGATATGCTTTTAAATTCATCGACGTAAAAGTATGAAAAATCAATTAAATTTGGATTAATATGATTAAAACAATAAATAAGTATCTTATTTTTGAATATTAAATAAAATTATTTTGGAATTAAAGTATGGTTTAGACCAAATTAAAGAAGTAAGCGATTTTATATTAAAAAATGTTACAAGTAAAACATTGCTAGTTTGTGGAGAAGTTGGGGCAGGAAAAACAACCCTAGTTAAGGAATTGTGTAAAAAGCTAAAAGTCGAAGAAACAGTTAGTAGCCCTACATATACCGTTATCAACGAATATAAAAGTAATAATGATCTTGTAATACACATGGATTTGTACAGAATTGAAAACATAGAAGATATCAACCATTTAGGTCTATTTGAATATATTGATAAACATTTCGTAATAATTGAATGGCCTGAAATTATTATTAATGATTTAGATTCTAATCACTCAATAATTACAATTGATTACTTAAAAAATAATAAACGTAAAATTAATTTGAAAAATATAACTGTATGAGTTTTTTAAAGCGACTGTATTTCTTCCTATTTGGACTAAGTATTGGGATTATGATTTTAATATTTGTTATTAATAAAAAAGACACTAGATTCAATTATTCTCCCAACAAGAGAGTTTTAAATGATATTTATAAAAAGAACTGGGTTTTCAACAATCAAAGCAATGCTTTTTCTAAAGACAAGTTTTTCTCTGAATTTGACGTCAATTTTTCAAAAAGTAACACTAAAATTGACACATGTAAAGTTTATTACATTGAGAGTGAAAAGTTAGAGTTTAGTGTTAAAAATTGTAGCAAAAACGCATATTTTTCAAAAAAATAAAATTACAATAAAGACCTTCTTTTTTTCTCTTTTAGTATTAATTGTAATTCCCTTCCAGTTTGGCCCTGGACTGATGTGTTTTCTTCAGCTCTTCTGATTAAATAAGGCATCAAGTTTTTAACCGAACCAAAAGGCAATATTTTAAAAGTATTGTAACTATTAGAAGCTAAATTAAAAGAAATGTTGTCGCTCATACCATAAAGCTGACCAAACCATATCTTATTATCATTATTATTTAATCCACTAAGTTTCATCATTTCCATAACTTTAAGAATAGAATCTTCGTTATGGGATGCACAAACAAAAGAAATTCTTTTTAAATTATTAAAAACAAAATCTAAACCAGAATTGAAGTTTTTATCTGTATCTAACTTAGAATCACAAATTGGTGATTCGACATTCATTAAATCAGCCAAGTTTCTTTCTTTTTCCATATAAGCCCCCCTAACAAGCTTAAAACCAAATGTTAGATCTTTATTCAATTCATTAGAAATCATTTCATTGAGGTAAACCAATCTGTCTTTTCTGTACATCTGAACAGTATTGTAAACAATCGGAGAACTGACATTGTATTTTCGCATCATTTTAATTGCAAGGTCATCAATCGCATTCTGAACGTCTACTTCTTCAGCATCAATTAAAATTTTAATATTTTCATTAAAAGCTTTTGAACAAACCTGATCAAATCTATGAATTACTCTATTCCATGAATCAGTCTCTAAATCATCTAATTTTTCAAGATTAGAAACTTTTTTAAATAAATCTGTACTACCTAAACAAGTAGGTTTAAAAACAGCAAAAGGAATTTCTTTTCTGTCCTTTATAAATTCAATAATTGATATCTTTTTTTTCAAACATTCATCAAATTCTTTTTCGGAATCAAAACCTTCAGTTGAAAAATCTAATACAGACGAAACATTTTTATCAAACATTCTGTTGATTACAGGAATACAATCCTCCTCAGAGACACCTCCACAAAAATGATCAAATACAGTAGCTTTGATAATAGGAGTTACAGGAAGATGAAATCTTAAAGCAAACTTAGTTAGAGATGTAGCAATCTTAACAATAGTACTATTTCCAATAACATTAAATAGAAAATAAGCTCTGTTTAACTCAAAATTACTTTTTAAGGAAAAAGCCTCTTTAGTATCTGAAAAAAAATTATTCAAAGGATTTATATTTAAAACTAATTTACATAGTTTTTTTAAAAAAAAAATATGTTATTTTGTAGAGTACAATTTTAGTATGAACAAAGAAATTAGCTCTGGAACCTACTCTGTTTTATTCAAGCAAAAAGGATTTGATTATTTATCAGATCATCTAAATAATATTAATTATTCTAAAATTTTTGTCCACGTTGATAACAACACCAAAAAAAATTGCCTTGATTTATTTTTAAATAAAATTAATTTAGAAAAATATGAGCTTATTGAATCAAAGGATGGTGAAGAAAATAAAAATATTTATTCTTGTTTAAAACTGTGGGAAATAATATCTGATAAAAATGGGGACAGAAACAGTTTGATTATTAATCTTGGAGGTGGAGTTGTAAGTGATATGGGTGGTTTTATAGCTAGCACCTATAAAAGAGGAATTAATTATATAAACATACCTACTACTCTATTATCAATGGTTGATGCATCAATAGGAGGGAAAACTGGAATAGATTTTGGAATTCTCAAAAATCAAATAGGTACTTTTTATGATCCTCAAATGGTAATTATTGAACCTGATTTTTTAAAAACGTTACAAAAAGAACAAATTTCAAGTGGATATGCTGAAATTTTAAAACATTCATTAATTTACGATTTAAAAACTTTTAACCTTTTAATTAAGAATGGTAAAACTACCCATGATATAAACACTATATACGATTCTGTTTGTACAAAAAATAGTATAGTTTTAATTGATAAGAAAGAAAAAAAAGAAAGAAAATCACTTAACTATGGTCATACTTTAGGTCATGCAATTGAATCTTATTTTTTGAATACCGAAAAAAAACTTCTTCATGGTGAGGCAATTGCTATAGGAATAGTTCTAGCGAGCTTTATCTCAAATAAATTATTTGACTTTTCTTTTGATTATGTTATATCAATAAAAAAACATATTGATTTAATTTACAGTAAAATTGAAATAAATGAAAGTGAGATTGAAAGTATTATAGGTTTGTTAATACATGATAAAAAAAATAGTCATGGAAAAATAAACTTTGTTTTACTTGAAGATATTGCTAAACCTATCTACGATGTTCAAGTTAAAACAAACTTGATTAAAGAATCTTTTAAATACTATTTAAGCTGAATTTCTACTCGCATTAATATTACCAAATAATGATCTTGTAACCATTTTCTCAAATAAACTTAAATCTTTTTTTGGATGATCTCCATTTTCAATATCCTTTATCTTTTTTAAAGCATATTGCTGAATAGTGATTAATGGTAAAACAATTTTTTCTCTAGTTTGTATCGATGCTTTATTTGCAGGCTCATTTTGCATTAAACTTTCATATCCTGATAACCTTAAAATTAATTTTTTTGATAACAGATACTCATTGTAAATTAACAGCCAAAATTCTCCGTATTTTGGATCGTTTTTCATGTAAGCCGTTAATTTGAAAAATGATTTTGTTAAACTCATCATGCTATTAGAAATTAATGTTCTAAAAAAAGGTGAGTTTTTATAAAGATTTTTGACCTTAGAGAATTCTTTTCTGTCGCTATAATATTTTAAAGCTGTACCAACTCCATAAAAGCCAGGCACATTTTGCTTTAACTGACTCCAACTACCAACAAATGGAATTGCTCTTAGAGATGAGAAATCAAATTTTGAATTTACATTACCACGTTTTGATGGTCTGCTGCCAATATTTGTTTTTGCATAATACTTTATTGTACTAACATGTTCAAGATACGGTACAAACATTGGATGATTTTTAAAATCTGTATAAGACTTGTAACTGATGTTAGCTAGTTTGTCAAGTATTAACTTATCCTCTTTGCTAGAAGATTGGTTTACATCGTTTAAAACTCGATTTTGAATCCCAGAACTTAATAATTGCTCTAAATTGTATTGACAAGACTGAACAGTACCAAAATTAGAGCTTATAGTTTGACCCTGAATAGTAAGTTGAATTTCATCAGATTCAACAAACTCACCCATTGAAGAATAAAACTGGTGTGTATTACCGCCACCCCTGGCTGGTGGTCCACCTCTTCCATCAAAGAAAATTACCTTAATTCCATATTTCCTAGAAATAGATGTAAGCGCTTCTTTAGCTTTTAAAATACTCCAATTAGCCATTAAGTAACCACCATCTTTGGTACCATCTGAAAACCCTAACATGATTGTTTGTTGATTATTTCTTTGTGAAAGATGTTTTTTGTAAATAGGATTAGTGTAAACTGATTCCATCACTTTAGAAGCAACTTTTAAGTCAGAAACAGTTTCAAACAACGGAACAATATCAACAGTTGGATTATCCCAATCACTAAGCCTAAACATTGTAAAAACTTCCAATATGTTTAGTGCAGACTGGTTATTGCTAATTATATATCTATTGCATGCTTTTTCTCCATTGCTTAATTGTATTTCTTTCATAGCCCTAATTGAGCTAAGCGTAGAGATTGATAATTCATCAGTAAAAAGATCAGGTGAAATATCACCTTTAATTTTAGATAAAATTTTAATCTTTTTTTCTTCACTTAATTCTAAATAATTTTCAGGAAATAACTTTTTTAAATTTTTCTGTGCAATTCTAAATACAGAATGAAAAACACTGCTATGAATTCTAGAATCCTGTCTAATATCAAGACTAGCAAAATGGTATCCAAATATTTTAACCTTATCAATTATTTCGTCTAATTCTTCTAAAAACAATGAATTATGTTGAGAAATCAAAATACTTTTTATATCATGTAACTCAGTTTTGAGTTCAACTAAACTAATTTTAGGAGTTTTACTTTCGTTGAAAATACTTTTATACAATCTGTTCTCGATATCAATAACTTTTGATTCAATATTTTTAAAAGTCAACCTTCTTCTTAGACTTCTTATATCTCGATAATAATTTTTAATAATATCACTTCTTAACTTATTTGCAGTTTTTAAAGTGATTTTAGTAGTTACAAATGGATTTCCATCTCTGTCACCGCCTGGCCAAAACCCTAAATTAATTATGTCGTTATCGAAATCTTCTCCATCAAAAACATTTATTTTTATGTACTTATAAATATTACTTATTGAGTTATAAAAAACATTCTCTAAATACCATGTCAAACTTACAGCTTCATCATAAGGAGTAGGTTTTTTATTTTTAAAAAAAGGTGTTTTACCTAACTGTGATAGTAAAACTTTGATGTCAGCTAAATTATTGTTTTTTACAGCATTTGTTAAGTCTGTAATTATGCCGAGGACAGAACCAGGATAAAATTGAGTCGGATGAGCTGTTAAAACAGGTCTGATTTTAAATTTAGATAAATATTTTTTAAGTTCAGATTTTTTGTTTTTCGACTCTACCTCTTCCTTGAGACTTCTTAAAGTTCCTCGTCCGTCCAAGTTATTAATTTGAGAAAATGATGCATCCTCAACTGCATCAAATAAAACAACTTGACGTTCAATGTATTGAATAAAACGAAATAATAGAGAAACTTTTTCTGTCTCATTAGTACCAACCATATAAGTGTCAAAAAAATCATTAACAATTTCTGTTGGATTATTACTTTTTTTATAACCTTCAATACAAATTCTTTCAAACAATGGAAGCATTACACCTGTTTTGGCGATACTTTCATAAGGCAAGGTTGAAAAGATACTATTGTATAGGTTAAATCTAGAAAGAACTTTATCGTTAAATCTTTCTTTTTTTGTTAATTCTCTCACTAAAACTATTGTAATTCATTAAAAATTCTGTGCATAAGTCTCTTTTTGTCATTAATACTTTCTTCTAATGATATCATAGTTTCTGTTCTTGAAACTCCTTCTACATCATCTATTAAAAATATAATCTCCTTTGCATGATCAGTGCTTTTAGCACGAACTTTACAGAAAATATTGAATTTCCCAGTTGTAATATGAGCAACAGTTACAAATGGAATTGCTTCTAATCTCTGAAGAACAAATTTAGTTTGATGAGTTTTTTCAAGAAAAATTCCGATATAAGCAATAAAAGTATATCCTAATTTTTTATAATCTAGAGTTAGTGAAGATCCTTTTATAATTCCTGCGTCTTCCATTTTCTTAACACGCACATGAACAGTTCCTGCAGAAATCAATAATTTTTTTGCTATATCAGTGAAAGCAGTTCTAGTGTTATCGATTAGAAGGTCAAGAATTTGATGATCAATTTCATCAAGTTTAATTTTAGCCATTTTTATTGAATTTTATTTTGAATAATTGCAAATATATTGAATTATTTTTATATAAATTTAATAATCACTGAATAATTCGCAATTTATTAACATTGAGCATTATTTTATTTAAGTCGTTTTCAACAGAAATATCATAAATTTCATCAATTGAAATGAAATCGACTATCAGGTGACCAGACATTTTAACTAACTTTCCGAATTCACTAATTTCAGCAATAAACTCTATCTGCTTTAAATCTGAATTTAATTTTTCATTAAACATTATTGACAAATCATTAAACTGGAAAGAAGATTGTTTTATTTTAATGTTTTTGATATAAATATCACAAAGACATGTTGAGTTCTCTGTAATTTTATAATAATTTTTATGGTTTAATAAATTATAACTTTTAGTGTAAATTGATCTAATAGCATAAGTTATAGATAATGACATGTAATACCTGGAAACCTCTCTATTATAATCTTGAGAATAATGACCTGATTCAAATAATATAGTAGGTGTATTTAGTGATTGAAAAGTATCTCCAACGCAGTTAATATTATACTCATCATTATATCGACCTATGTTTTCTGGAATAATTTTTTTAATATTATCAAATACATCTAAAATTATCTTCATAGAAGTTATTCTAGAAACAGTTTCTCTTCTTTCTAAGTCAGCAGAGGGAGATAAAAAAGAAAGTATAGATGAGTTAAAATTACTTGTCGAGTAAATAGATCTTTGATCGTGAAGATTAAAACAAAAGTCAGGTTTAAAGCTATTGTACATGTCTTTTAAAACAACGCTTTCTGGTTGAGATAAATCAACAGCATCTCTGTTAAGATCTATATTATTGTAATTTGCTCTAGTGTATTTTAATGCTCCATCAGGGTTTAAAATAGGAATTACCAAAAGTGTCAACTCTTTAAGCATAATTGGCTCATGTAAATTAAAAAAAGAAATTGAATCAAAAAGAGCTTTGGTTGAGGTAGACTCATTACCGTGCATTTGTGACCAAATCAATATTTTTATGGGGCCAGAACCAATTTTAAAATGATTAATTGGTAAGTTATTTACACTGTAACCACAAATTCGGGAATTATATTTTGAATTTAAGCTAGCTATTGAATCATTTGTAATGTATCTACCCGAAATTTCTGATTCTTTATAGTTTACATAATTATCAACTTCAATATCCATTAGTTTTTTTTACAAAGTTAACAATACAAATGAATACAATTGTAAACTACATTAATTCTTAAAACAGATATTATTATTACTATTTATGACATTTGTAAACACAAATTTTATTAATATATGTAATTATCTTGTTTTAAGAGTTTTACGATCTTTAATTAATTCAAAGCTTTAAATAATTAGTTAATAAATTATCGTGTTTATAGTTAAGATATTTAATTAATTTTTTATAAATTTACAATTGTATACATGAATAATTTCACAGAAAAGTTAAAAAAAATAATTGAAGACGAAGGTTTAACCGCATCAAAGTTCGCTGAAAAAATTGGTGTTCAAAGATCTAGCGTGTCACATGTGTTAAGTGGAAGAAACAAACCAAGCTTAGATTTTATATTAAAAATAAATAAATCTATAGATAATATAAATCTAGACTGGTTGTTGGATAATGACACTCATAAAATAATAGATCCCCCTGCTCCTATTTTGAAAAACGATACAGTCAATAATAGTGATGTTAAAAATGAATTAGAAAAAATTATATTATTTTTTAAAGATGGTTCATTTAAAATGTATAAAAATTAATAAATTTACATACATGAACACAAGAATTATCTTACTACTACTATTACTTTCGTCATGTGACTTTCCAGAAAGAAATTGTTTGGATTTCCAAACAGGAACATTTGAATTTGAATCAGTTTCAGACGATGGAAAAAAGCTAATCACTAAATTTAAAAGAACAAAAGATCTGGAAATCGGATATTTCAATGGAAAGATTGATTCAAATACTGTGAGCTGGGTTTCAGATTGCGAGTGTATTTATAAAAAAGTAAATCCTAAGTCTTTAAACGAAACAAAACCTGTCCAAATGAAAATCTTGAGCACTAATAAAGATTCTTATACTTTTGAATATTCTTTTGTTGGTGATATTAAAAACAAACAAAGAGGCTTTGTTAAAAAACTAAAGGATTAAAATTCTAATTCAGTTTGACCTTTATCATCTTTTATATCCTTGTCAATTGTATTAACCTCTTCTGATTTTACATCCAATTCATTTAGTATTTTTTTCTCTGGAGGAGAATATTCAATCGGGTCAAGTTGGTTTATATTTTTAATCTTAAAAGAACTTAATTTATTACCAATTGCTTTTATCCCTTTGACTAAAATCAATTCATCAATAACCTTGATTTCATTATCCTTAACTCCTTTTGAATTCTTAGAGAAGGATAACTCAATCACTGGCTTCCACTCAGTTGAAACTAGTTCAAGTTGAATTTTAGATTCATCTGGAATAAATTTCTGATCATTATTCTGATTTCCTGCTAAAAATCTTTTCACAAAATAACAATCTTTTTGCCCATTAAAATAAATAACCGAAACAGGTTTTTCTGGAATCCATTTTTCAAGGGTAATCATATCCTCAGGAAAATGCATATTTACATCTGGTTTAATAGTTTTTAGAGATCCATTTTGCTGAATAATTATCAAACTATCATCACTCTTAAATTCACCTAACAATTCACCCCTTTCATCAACATTCAATCTCTGTATAGTTTCATCAAACCAAATCTTTCTTGGCTTTAAAGTAGAGAGACCCTTTTTCTTTAAACTCTATTTTGTTGACACTGTATTTAGAAACTATATTTCCTTTAGAAGATCTACCTTTAATATCAAGATCTGCAAAATCTAATTCCCATTTTAATTTTTTAATGGAGCCGGATTGTCTCAATATAACATTAACAATTTCAGCTTCTCCATTAGGATTGGCAGAAAAATAAAGCAATTTAGAATCCTCTTTTCCATTAGTCAAGTCATATACCTTGTCTCTTGTTACCCCAGTAACACTAAATCTTTTTATATATGAGGTCCCACCTTTACCATCTCTGTAAATCATGTTATAAACAGTTCTTTTATCTTTCTTCTTAAAAACAGCCACATGCTTAATGTTTTTTCCAATAAATTTTTTAGAGTCGACTTTCGTTACCATCATCTTACCATCTTCAGTAAAGACTATAACGTCATCAATATCAGAACAATCCTCAACAAACTCGTCTTTTCTTAATCGAAGTTCCAATAAACCCTTCTTCTCTGTTCACATATAGTTTAGAGTTTTTAACAACTACTTTTTTTGCATCAACATCATCAAATAATTTTATTTCAGTTTTTCTTTCCCTTTTCTTTACCATAAACTGTCTTTAAATTTTTAAAATAATTAATCGCAAAATTCACAATATCATCTAAATTAAATTTGATCTTCTCTAATTTCAGCTTCAAGAGCAATCAATTTTCACTTGGCTTTGTCAATATCAAACTTTGAAATTCTTTTAATTTTAATATCGGTTAACCTAATGATATCATCTTCAACAACATCTCTTTTTAGATTGTCTGTATATGGTCGTAACCCTTGAAATATAGCTTTCAATAACTCCAACCCAAGTTTCTACATTTTCTATATCACGGTAAATTCTATTTTCAATAAAAATTCTCTCCAATGAAGCATAATGCCATTGATTTTCTAATTCACCTAATTTATATTCAAAGTTCTAGCTTTAATAATTCCACAGTATTATCTGTAGATATTTTTAAAATATCAGAAACACCGATAAAAAGAGGTCTACTATTCTCAATAACACAACCTAGTGGAGAAATTGATGTTTCACAATTGAGTAAATGCAAATAATCCGTCTATTGTTTTGTCAGGGGAAATACCATTTGGTAAATGAACTCAAAATCTCAACTTCTTGATGCGGTGTTATCATCAATTTTTTTAATTCTAATCTTACCTCTATCATTTGCTTTCAATATTGAATCTATCAAGAGATGTAGTTGTGGTCCCGTATAGGGATTTCTGACTAATCACCATAATGTAGATTTATCTAATTGGTATATTTTTGCTCTGAGCCTAACTCTTACCTCCTCTTTAACCATCATTATAATTACTAATCATCCATAACTCCAGATGTGGGAAATCAGGAAATATTTAAATTTCTTATCCTTTTAACATTTAATTGAGGAATCAATTAATTCAATAAAATTATGAGGTAAAATTTTTGTAGATAATCCTACAGCAATTCCTTCACCACCTTGAGCTAAAAGCAGAGGGAATTTGACGGGTAAATTTATAGGTTCTTTTCTTCTACCATCATAAGACGATTGCCATTTAGTAATTTTAGGACTAAATACAACATCTAAAGCAAATTTTGATAGTCTTGCTTCTATATATCTTGAAGCTGCAGATCTATCTCCAGTTAATATATTGCCCCAATTTCCTTGAGTTTCAATTAATAAGATCTTTTTGACCAATTTGAACCATAGCATCAGCGATACTAGCATCTCCGTGGGGATGGTATTGCATAGTATGACCCACAACATTAGCAACTTTATTAAAACGACCATCATCTAAATCCTTCATTGAATGAAGTATCCTTCTTTGAACAGGTTTAAAACCATCTTCAATAGATGGCACAGCTCTTTCTAAAATAACATAAGATGCATAATCTAAAAACCAATCTTTATACATTCCTGAAACTCTGATCAATGAATCTTCTAACTCGTTATCAGAATTGTCTGGTTGACTCATGTATCTTCTTCCATATTATGAATCTATTCTATCCAATTCAACTTTAAGATTATCTATTATAAACTTCTGTCTGTCAGGAGTGTTTTTACCCATATAAAAAGAAAGAAGCTCTTCAATACTGAAATTTTCATCTAACATGACAGGATCTAATCTTATACTATCACCAATAAAATGTTTGAATTCGTTAGGTGAAATTTCACCTAAGCCTTTAAATCTTGTAATTTCAGGCTTAGGACCCAATTTTTAAACGCATCTAATCTTTCATTTTCAGAGTAACAATAAATAGTTTCTTTTTTATTTCTAACTCTAAAAAGTGGAGTTTGAAGTATGTAAAATGACCTTCTTTAATTAGTTCGGGAAAGAATTGTAAAAAAAATGTAATTAAAAGTAATCTAATATGCATTCCATCAACATCAGCATCCGTAGCAATTACAATATTATTATATCTCAAATACTCAATACTTCTTCAATATTTAAAGCAGCTTGAAGCAAATTAAATTCTTCATTTTCATAAACAATTTTCTTTGTCATAGAATAGCAATTAAGAGGTTTACCTCTTAAACTAAAAACAGCTTGAGTATTCACATTTCTAGATTTTGTAATAGAACCACTGGCAGAATCGCCCTCAGTTATAAACAAAGTTGAATCTAATCTATTTTCTTTATTCATATCACCTAAGATGAACTCTGCAATCTCTTAATTTTTTATTGTGAAGATTTGACTTTTTAGCTCTTTCTCTTGCTAACTTTCTAATACCAGAAAGCTCTTTTCTTTCTTTTTCAGCTTGAACAATTTTCTTTTGAATCTTCTCTGCAGTATTTGGATTTTTATGAAGATAATTATCTAAATATTTACCAATAAAATCATTTATATAAGATCTAACAGTAGGAAATCTCCGCCCATATCTGTTGAACCTAGTTTTGTTTTAGTTTGAGATTCAAAAACAGGTTCCATAACTTTAATACTAACAGCTGAAATAATAGATTTTCTAATATCACTAGCATCATAAGGTTTTCCATAAAAATCTCTTACAACCTTAACGATAGCTTCTCTAAAAGCAGACTGATGAGTACCTCCTTGAGTAGTATGTTGACCATTAACAAATGAATAATATTCTTCACTATACTGGATTCTACTATGAGTCAAAGCAACTTCAATATCATTTCCTTTTAAATGAATAATTGGATATAATAATTTATCTATATCATTATTGTCTTCTAAAAGATCTTTAAGACCATTTTCATGAAAAATATTTTTCTCCATTAAAAATATAGTTAATCCTGGATTTAAATAAACATAATATTTAAGCATTTTAGATACATATTCTGCTCTATATTTATATTTTTTAAAAATTAAATCATCAGGGATAAAAGTTACTTTAGTTCCTTTTCTTTTAGATGATTCTTCAATCTCCTTGTCTTAAGTTAAATTACCTTGTTCAAAATATACTGACTTAATTTTTCCGTCTCTTGATGAGTCTACTTTAAAACTGGAAGACAAGTGCATTAACAGCTTTAGTACCTACTCCATTTAAACCAACAGATTTTTTAAATGCTCTAGAATCATACTTTCCTCCTGTATTCATTTTAGAAACAACATCAACAACTTTTCCAAGTGGAATTCCACTTCCATAATCTCTAACAGAAACACCAGAATCTGAAATTGAAATTTCAATAGTTTTTCCAGCTCCCATTACAAATTCATCAATAGAATTATCTAAGACTTCTTTTAAAAGAATATAAATACCATCATCAGGTGATGAACCATCACCTAATTTACCGATATACATCCCTGGACGCATTCTAATATGCTCTTTCCAGTCTAACGACCTAATATTGTCTTCAGTGTAATTTGATGAAACTGACATAGCTACGAAAATAGCTAATATAGGTGTGGATTAAAAAGAAATAAAATGGTGTTTTAATAAATTAATTAACAATAGAATTAATCAGTTGTTGAAATCTTTTTTAAACATTAAATCTAAAATGCATTACGTCTCCGTCATTAACGACATAATCCTTCCCTTCAATATTTAACTTTCCAGCTTCTTTTACTTTAGATTCGTTTTTATACTTAGAATAGTCATTAAACGAAATAACCTCCGCCCTAATAAAACCTTTTTCAAAGTCAGTATGTATTACACCAGCAGCTTGAGGAGCGGTCATACCTTTATCAATAGTCCATGCTCTAACTTCTTTTACACCAGCAGTAAAATAAGTTTGAAGATTAAGCAAATCGTATGATTTCTTAATAAGTTTTGAAGAACCTGCTTCACTCAATCCTATGTCATCTAAAAAAGCTTTCCTATCATCATAATTATCCAATTCATTAATGTCTGCTTCAGTTGCAACAGCTAACACTAAAAGGTCAGCATTTTCAGTTTTTAACAGCTTCTTTAACTTGATTAACATATTCATTTCCGTTAATTGCCGAAGATTCGTCAACGTTACACACATATAAAACGGGTTTATTCGTAATAAGATCTAAAGTATTGGAAAATTCCTGTTCTTTCACACTTAACTCAATACTTCTTACAGGATTAAATGATTGTAAATGATTAATCATTTTAACCAAAACATCATTTTGAAAAGCGGCATCTTTATTTCCTGTTTTTATTAAACGTGATAACTTTTCTTTTCTTTTTTCTAAAGTTTCTAGATCTTTTAACTGCAGCTCTAAATCTATTATCTCTTTATCTCTGACAGGGTCAATTGTATTTTCTACATGAATTATATTGTCGTCATCAAAACATCTTAAAACATGAATAATAGCATCAGTTTCTCTAATATTAGCTAAAAATTGATTACCTAACCCTTCACCTTTACTCGCTCCCTTGACTAGACCAGCAATATCAACTATTTCTACATTTGCTGGAACTAACTTTTTCTGGATTAACATAAGATTCAAGTTCTGTTAATCTCTTGTCAGGAACGTTAATTATTCCAATATTTGGCTCAATTGTGCAAAAAGGAAAATTAGCACTTTGGGCTTTTGTGCTAGACAAACAATTAAATAAAGTTGATTTTCCAACGTTAGGTAGTCCTACTATTCCAGCTTTCATATATTAATTGTCAGGGTGCATAAATTTTTGTTTTCACAATAACTTTCTTCAGTTTCAACATTATCGTCATCAGGTACACAACAATCTACAGGACATACAGCTGCACATTGAGGCTCCTCATGAAAACCTTTACACTCAGTACATTTGTCTGGTGAAATAAAATAATATTCATCAGAAATAGGTTCTTGATCAACCTCAGCATTGACGTTCTTTCCATTTGGCAAAATAACATCTCCATCCAAGCTAGTGCCATCTGAATATTTCCATTCGTATGCAGCTTCGTAAATTGCAGTATTAGGACACTCTGGCTCACAGGCCCCACAATTAATACATTCTTCAGTTATTATTATAGCCATTGTAATTATTGAATCTTTACTTAGATTTGCACAAAAATAATACCAATTAAAATTCACAAACAAGTTTGACAACAGATTATAAACAAAGAATAAAAGCTTTTTCAGAATTAGGAACCCTTTTTAGAAGAAATTTGACAAGAAAGAAAATAAAAAATTTCCAAAATGGAATATACATTTAGATAAAGTTATTGATGAAGCTCACACAGTACAACTCTTGGTTTACTATGAAATACCTTAACTTTCATTTAAAAACTGGTCAAATACATTAAATAGAAAATATAATTTTTGACTGGTTATCAAATACCAAATTGAAGACAAATCTTCTAAAAAAATAGCTATAATAATGGCAGGAAATATTCCGCTAGTTGGATTTCATGATTTATTATGTTCATTATTACTAAATTTAATTGTATTGTAAAGCTATCATCTGATGATAAATTGTTGATTCCATTTATTGTTAAGTTTTTAGAGTCAAGAAATACCAATTTAAAAAGTAAAGTTTATTTGAAAGTGAAACACTTAAAAGATTTTGATGGTGTAATTGCAACTGGAACTAATAATTCTCACAGATATTTTGAATATTATTTCAGAAAATATCCTACCATACTTAGAAAAACTAGACACTCAATTGCAGTTTTAGACGGAAACGAAACTGATACAGGACTTTAAGAACTTTACGTAATGATATTTTAACTATTTCGGATTGGATGTAGAAGTGTTTCAAAAGTTTTTATTCCAAGAGGATACGATTTTGATTTATTATTTAATGCGTTTTTTAGACATAAAGATGTTGATAAATCATAATAAATACGTTAACAATTATGATTACAACAAGGCGGTTTACTTAATGAGTGAACAAAAGTTTATTGAAAATGGGTTTATAATTTTAAAAGAAGATCCAAAGTTAGGCTCCCCAATAGGATGTTTGTTTTATGAGTTCTATGATAATAATGAAGAAATAACTGAACTTATAAAAAACAACTCTGAAAGTATTCAGTGTGTAGCAAGCAATATGAAATTTGATACTAATATAAAATTTGGCCAAGCACAATGTCCAAATATTAGATGATTATGCAGATAACAACGATACAATTAAATTTTTGTTGAAAATATGATGATATCTTAATTCAGGAAACATATTTGATAATATTAAATTAATTAATTTCGATTTTTTAAAATATATGAAAATACACAATTTTAGTGCTGGCCCAAGTATCTTGCCAAGATCTGTTATTGAACAAGCTTCAAATGGGATTTTGAATATTAACAATTCTGATCTGTCTCTAATCGAGATATCTCATAGAAGCAAAGATTTTGTTGAAATTATGGATAGAGCAACAACTCTATGCCTTAGATTTATTAAATCTAAACAACAAGGGTTACAAAGCTTTATTTCTTCAAGGCGGTGCAAGTATGCAGTTTTTAATGACAGCCTACAATCTTGCTTGAAAATAAAGCTGGTTATATTAATACTGGAGCTTGGTCAACTAAAGCCTTAAAAGAAGCTAAAACTTTTGGTAGATGCAATTGAAGTCGCAACATCGAAAGATGCAAACTTTAATTATATTCCTAAAAGATTACTACTTAGATTCAGATTTAGATTATTTGCACATCACTACCAACAATACAATTTTCGGTACTCAGATTCACGACATTCCAAAAACCAATACAAATTTGATATGTGATATGTCATCTGATATATTTTCTAGAAATATTGACTTTTCAAAGTTTGCCTTAATCTATGCTGGTGCTCAGAAAAACATGGGTCCAGCAGGAACAACTTTAGTTATAGTTAAAGAAGAAATACTTGGTAAAGGTTTCAAGAACTATTCCTTCAATGTTGGATTATCAAAGTACACATTGATAAGGACAGCATGTTTAATACACCTCCTGTATTTGCTGTTTACACTTCAATGTTAACTTTAGAGTGGCTGACAAAAATTGGAGGGATTAAAGCTATAGAAGAAAAAAACATTGAGAAAGCAAATTTACTTTACAATGCAATTGACTCAAATGATCTTTTTAATGGGTTTGCAAAAAAAGAAGATAGAAGTTTAATGAATGTAACCTTTAATCTTAATGATCAAAACCATAAGGAACATTTCGATAGTTTATGTTTGGAAGCTAATATAAGTGGAGTCAATGGACACAGATCTGTTGGTGGTTATAGAGCTTCAATTTATAATGCATTAGATATTGGATCGGTTAAAGTATTAATTGAGGCAATGAATCAACTTAATAAACTAGTTTAAAAAAAAAAAAAAATGATAAATGTTTTAGCAAACGATGGTATTTCTAATTCCGGAGTTGAAGAATTAAAAAAATCAGGTTTCAATATTATTACTACAAATGTTGCTCAGGAGCAATTAGAGAATTACATTAACAAAGAAGATATTAGTGTAATACTCGTTAGAAGTGCAACTACAGTAAGAAAAGAATTGATAGATAAATGTCCTGGTTTAAAAATTATTGGACGAGGTGGTGTTGGAATGGATAATATTGATGTAGAATATGCTAGAAGCAAAAATATCAACGTAATTAACACCCCAGCTGCATCTTCATCTTCAGTTGCAGAATTAGTGTTCGCTCATATGTATAGTGGGGTAAGGTTTCTCCATGAATCTAACCGTTCAATGCCGTTAGACGGAGATTCTAATTTTAAAAAATTAAAAAAAGCTTACGCAAAAGGAGTTGAATTAAGAGGAAAAACTCTTGGGATTATTGGATTTGGAAGAATCGGTAGAGAAACTGCTAAAATTGCTATTGGCGCTGGAATGAATATTCTAGCTTATGATAAATATCTTTCTGATACTACTTTGAAATTAGAATTTATGGGTGATAAATCACTTAATTTTGATATTAAAATTTCGAAATTTAACGACCTTCTAAAAAACTCAGATTTTATTAGTTTACACGTTCCGGCTCAAAAAAGTTATGTTATTGATAAAAAACAATTTGAATTGATGAAAGATGGCGTAGGTTTAATAAATGCCGCCAGAGGAGGTGTTGTTAACGAAGTTGAATTAGTTAATGCATTAGACTCTGGAAAAGTTTCGTTTGCAGGATTAGATACATTTGAAAACGAACCAAAACCTGAAATCAAATTGTTAATGCATCCTAGGATTTCTTTAACTCCCCATATAGGAGCTGCAACTAATGAAGCACAAGACAGAATTGGCGTTGAATTAGCCCAACAAATTGCAGAAATTTTAAATTAAATGTTCGAAAAATTAAAGAATAAATGGGGAATTGAATCAAATTTTCAAGTTATTATAATTTTAATTGTTTTTGCTATCACTGGCTCTTCTGCTGCCAAAATATCTGGTCCAATTACTGCATATTTTGAATTAGATGATGTTCATGTTTTATTATATTGGCCAATAAGATTATTAATTGTATTTCCTGCATATCAATTAATGCTAGTGTTGTTTGGACTCCTTGGAAGTATAATTGTAAGTATTTTAACCTTTCAGATAAATAAATATTATTATAATTTCTTTTTGAAAATGTCAATTATCTTTTCAAAAAAAATGATAAAATTCCTTTCTTTCGGAATCTTGTTTAGGGATTAATCTTTCTTTACAAAAGAATTTTTAGAATCTAATAATTTTTTGACTTTTGGTGCAATTATAAACGAACAATAAGGTGCATTACTGTTCAAACTAAAGTAATCGTGATGATAATTTTCAGCTAAATAAAAAACAGTATCATCTTCTATTTTTGTAACTATCTTGTTTCCATTCACTCCATTTTCACCAATCTCTAAAATATAATTTTCTATTATTTTAATCTCATCTTTATTATCAGTAAATATCGATGATCTGTATTGAGTTCCGACATCATTTCCCTGTCTATTTAAAGTTGTTGGATCATGAGTAGAAAAAAAAACGACTAATAAGTCTTTAAACGAAATTAGAGATGAATTATACTCAATTTTAATAACTTCAGCATGTCCTGTTTTACCAGTACAAATTTGCTCATAAGTTGGATTCAAGACATGACCACCTATATAACCAGGGGAAATAGAAACAACTCCATTAATTTTCTTAAATATTGCTTCAGTACACCAAAAACAGCCACCACCAAAAATTGAAGTTTTAATCATATTATTTAATTATTTTGATGTATAAAATTAGTTTAAATTTGTATTCGTTTTAAATTATTTAATAAAAATTAATGAAAAGATTTTGTGTTTTATTTTTTGTGTTATTTATAACATTTAATTATTCTCAAAATAGAAAAGAAATTAAAATTACTAGATTTAATAATCCCCCAAAAATCGATGGAATAATTAATGATTCTCAATGGAATGGCTTAGAGCCTGCAACAGAATTTGAAAGATGGATGCCAAATAATGGGCAGAATGAAAGAGAGGGCTATGAATCTTTTATTTATTTAGGTTATGATGATACAGGTATATATATAGCTGGCAAATTTAATGACCCAAATCCATCTTTAATTCCTTTAGAATTTAGTCAAAGAGATAATATCTGGGAGGTAAATGCTGATTCGTTTTGGTTAAGTATAAATACTAATGATGATAATTTAAACGATCAAGGTTTTCAAGTAACTAGTGCTGGTACTTTAGGTGACACTTACACATCTGGCGAATTTTCTGAGGATGATTGGAATTTTGATACTGTTTTTGAAGCTAAAGTTTCAATTGATGAAAACGGGTGGAATATGGAAATGAAAATTCCTTACAGTGCTCTTAGATTTCCTTCATCTGATATTCAATCGTGGGGAATACAATTTTCAAGAAGAATAATTGAATTTGGTGAGTTTTACACATGGAATTACATTGACACCAAAACATCTACATTTAGAGAGTCTTTAGGCTTATTAAATGGACTAAAAAACATATCTCCTCCTACTCGACTATTCTTTTATCCTTACTTACAATCTTCTGTAGATCTAAATAAAAACAATCGACCATTAAGTGGATATTCTGCAGGAATGGATTTAAAATACGGAATCAGTAATAATTTTACTTTGGATGCTACACTGATTCCTGATTTTGGACAAGTTGCTTTTGATGAAAAAGAATTAAACCTGAGTCCATTCGAACAAAAGTTTGATGAAAATAGAGCGTTTTTTACTGAAGGATCTCAGTTGTTTAAAAAAGCGGATACTGGAGGAAGAAGTGGAGGAAACTTTTTCTACAGCAGAAGAATTGGAGATGATATTAATTTAAACACGGATGAATTAATTGAAGACAATGAAGAATTAATGAGTTACGAGACTAAAGCAAACCTTGTTAATTCAATTAAATTGACTGGAACTACAAATTCAGGACTTAGCATTGGAATAATTAATTCCATTACTGAAAAAGCTTATGCTAATGTAAAAGACTTAAACACTCAAGAAATAAAAAACAAACTAATAGCACCACTTACAAATTACAACGTTGTATCGCTCAGTCAAACGGCTTTAAACAAATACTCTACATTTTCTTTTTTAAACACTAATGTAAATAGAGGAGATGATTTTAAAGGTTCTAATAACAGTGCGTTAGTAGTTGACTTATACGATAACGATAGAAAGTTTAACATTAACGCTAATGTGTTTCAAAGTAACTCTAAATCTTTTTCTGACACTAAAGGTTTTAGAGGAGGGATAAGTTTGAGTGAGCTAACTGGAAGTTTAAGATTTGACATTGGATGGAATGGAGTTGATGCGAATTATTATCAAAATGATCTTGGTTATTATAACTTAAGAAATGATCAAAGACTTTGGGCTAAAGTTGGGTACATGACTTTTAAGCCAACAAAACTTTATGAAAAAATTGAAGCTTATCTGTGGATGAGTGAAAGAAGTAGATTTTACCCAAAAATATTAAAATCACAGGGTGGAAGAATTGGTTTAACATTGACTTCTCTTAAACTAGAAGAAATTAGAGCAAGTTTTGATTATACTTCTAAGTACAAAGATTTTGAAGAAACTAGAAAAGAAGACTTTTTTATTTATCAACCTGCTGAATACGAATTAGAATTTAATTACAGATCTGATACTAGAAAGAAACTAGTTTATGGATCAGGTATAGAACATTCTTATGGAGTGAATGAGCAATTTAATGAGAATAGCAGTGAGACTGAAATTGAATTTTACTCTGGGTACAGATTGTCTAATCAATTTAAAGTTGAACTAGGTATTTCAAATGGAATAAGCAAGAATGAAATTGGATATGTATTCGACGAAAATGATAATTTATATTTTGGTAATCGTAAAGTAAAATTTACTGAAAATAATATCTCATTAAATTATAATTTCAACTCTTATAAATCACTGAATTTAAAATTTAGACAATTTTGGAGTTCAGCACTATATAAAGAGGATTTTTTTCTATTAAAATCTGATGGAAATAGATCTGTTTCAGAAAAAAACATTTCTGATTATGATCCAAACACAAATTTTAATCTTTGGAATCTTGATTTAAGTTACGATTGGGAGTTTGCACCAGGAAGTAAAATTACATTACTTTACAGAAATAATATTTTTAATGAAGATAATTTATCTGGTATTTCATACTATAATAGCACAAAAGAATTATTTGAAAAACCAATAAACCACCAACTTTCGTTAAGAATTAATTACTTTATTGATTTTAATCTATTAAAAAAGAAAAAAGTTTAAAATGATTTTAGTTAAGAACATCTCTAAAACTTACAATAACAAAAAAGTTGTAAATAAAATTGACCTTAATGTAAAAATGGGAGAAATTATTTCAATAACAGGTCCATCTGGTGCCGGAAAAACTACTCTTTTAAATCTTATAAGTACACTAGATTCACCAGACAAGAGCATTGATTCAATAATTAAAATTAATGATGTTGATGTATTAAGTTTAAATGATAAAAACCTTTCTAAATTCAGAAATACTCAAATTGGATTTATATTTCAATTTCATGAACTTTTGCCTGAATTTACCGCTTTAGAAAATGTTATAATCCCTGCAATTATAAAAGGTGAAAAGAAAGATGTTTCGCTAAAAAAAGCAAAAACCCTCTTAGAAACATTAGGTTTATTAAGTGTGATTAATCAGTTTCCTTCTCAACTTTCTGGAGGAGAACAACAAAGAGTTGCTGTTGCAAGAGCATTAATTAACGATCCAAAAGTTATTTTTGCAGACGAACCTAGCGGTAATTTAGATTCTAAATCTTCGGATTTATTACACAAACTTTTTTTTGACTTAAGAGAGAAATTAAACATTACATTTATAATTGTCACTCACAATAAAGAATTGTCAAACATGACTGATAGAAAACTGAATCTTGTAGATGGTAAATGGGCTTAGCGATAATGAATTAAAAGAGTTCTTAGACTCTAAATACGTACAATACAATCAGAGAAAATTTATTGAATCAGATCCAATTCAGGTTCCTCATACATTCACATCAAAGGAAGATATTGAAATATCCTCTTTTTTAACGGCAACAATTGCTTGGGGACAAAGAAAAACTATTATTAAAAATTCGTTTAAAATGATGGATTTATTAGATAATTCACCACACGATTACATTATTAATTCAACTGAAAAAGAAATTAATAAATTAAGTATAAAGCATAGAACTTTTAATGAGATAGATTTTAGATATTTTATTAAAAGACTAAAAGTTATATACAATGATTTCGGAAATTTAGAAAATATTTTTTTTGATACTATTAAAGACAATAGTATTCATAACTCAATTCATTGTTTTAAATCGCTTTTTTTTCAAAAAGATTATCCGTTAAGAACCACAAAACATATAAGCGACCCACTAAAAGGATCTGCATGTAAAAGAATAAACATGTTTTTAAGATGGATGGTTCGAAAAGATTCTAATGGGGTCGATTTTGGAATTTGGAATAAAGTTTCACCATCCTATTTATCATGTCCACTTGATGTTCATAGTGGAAGAGTTGCTAGGAAATTAGGCCTGTTAAAACGAACTCAAAATGATCATAAGGCTGTCCTTGAGCTTGATAATAAATTAAGAAATTTAGACTCTAATGATCCTGCTAAATATGATTTTTCATTGTTTGGTTTAGGTGTATTTGAAGGATTTTAGTCATTAATAATCGATAAATTCAAATCAATTCTTATATTTGCCCAGCATTTATTAAAAAATGTTTCAAAGAGTAACTTGATTGCATGAATATAATTCTTAAATCTGCAAAAGTTATAAATGTCGAAAGTAAACACAACGGCACTAAGCAAGATATTTTAATTTCTGAAGGTAAAATAAAGAAAATTGGTAAATCAATTTCAGACAATAACGCTACGATAATCAATATTAATAATCTCCATGTTTCTACAGGATGGTTTGATAGTAGTGTTTCATTTGGAGAGCCTGGATATGAAGAAAGAGAGACACTTTTAAATGGTGCTGATGTTGCTTCTAAAAGTGGATTTACTGATCTATTGTTAAACCCTGGCACAAAACCTGTTCTTGACAGTCAAACTGGTATTTCTTTTATTAAATCAAAAACATCAAACTCATCTTGTAATATACATCCGGTTGGAGCGTTAACTCTTTCAAGTGAATCTAAAGATTTAGCAGAATTATATGATATGAAAAAATCTGGTGCTGTCGGATTTTACGATTTTAAAAAACCTATTATAAATTCTAATTTATTAAAAACTGCACTTCTGTATTCACAATCTTTTGACTCTGTTATATTATCATTTCCTCAAGATAATTCAATAGCAAAAGGTGGGCTTATAAACGAAGGTTTAACAAGTGTGAATTATGGAATCAAAGGGATTCCTAGTTTTGCTGAAGAAATTCAAATTACTAGAGATTTACATGTTTTAGAGTATACTGGAGGTAAACTACATATACCTACTATTTCAACAAGAAAGTCACTAGAATTAATTGAAAAAGCTAAATCTAAAGGATTAAACGTAACCTGCAGTGTAGCTATACACAATTTAGTTTTTAACGATGAAAAATTAAAAGATTTCGATACTAGGTTTAAAGTACTTCCACCGTTAAGAGAAGAAAAAGATAGGTTAGCATTGATCAAAGGAGTTAGAACTGGTGCAATTGATATGGTTACAAGTGACCACCTTCCTATTGATATAGAAAATAAAAAAACAGATATTGAAAATGCTAAATATGGTACTATTGGTTTAGAATCACTTTTCGGATCTTTATTAACACTATTTAAACTAGATGAAACTATTGAAATTCTGACTCGAGGACGTGAAATATTTAATATTGAAAAACCCGAATTAGAAATTGACAACAAAGCCTCACTGACTTTATTTACTCTTGAAGATTATGTATTTTCTAAAAATCATATTCTATCTAAATCAAAAAACAGTGCTTTTTTAGGAATGAAAATGAAAGGAAAACCTCTGGGGGTAATAAATGGAAATAAGATTACTATTAATGAATAACAAATTACCTTTTTATCATTTAGTTCGTAAGTCAAATTTAGAAAGTACCTTATCCCCTCTTCTTATCATGGTTCACGGATACGGCAGTAATGAAAAAGATTTATTTTCATTCTCCAGAGCAATTCCTGAGCACATAACAATAATTTCCCTAAGAGGAGATATTGAAATACAAAATGACAGTTATGCTTGGTATAATATATCACTAGATTTTAACGGAAATAAGTCTTATGACATTACAAAAGCTCAAGAATCTAGAGATAGGATTGTAACATGTATTGATCAATGTATTGAAATATACAATATTGATAAGAAGAATATCACACTATTGGGTTTTAGTCAAGGATCTATGCTAGTGAATGCTGTTGCTTTATCATTCCCTGAAAAAGTTAATAACGTAATTTCATTAAGCGGAGCATTTGATCCTAATATAATAGATATTTCAGAAATTAAAACATTGAAGAAGCTGTCCTTTTATGTTTCGCATGGAACACAAGATGAAATACTTCCATTTGAACTTTCCAAACAAAGTCTAAAAATATTAGATCAAAATAAAGTTGATTACATTTTCGAAGAATATCCTATTGGTCATGGAGTATCACCTGATAATTTTAAATCCATGTTAAAATGGATGAATGAAAAAATCAATTCACCTCAATAACTAGTCCGTCATAAGACAAGTGAACATTTTCTGGCAATTCCTTTTCAACATCATCGTGAAAGCCTAACATATGACTTATATGAGTTAAATAAGTTTTTTTTGGATTAATTATTTTTATCAAATCTAAAGCTTCTTGTAAATTTAAATGTGAAAAATGTGGCTCAATTCTAATAGCATTTAAAACTAAAGTATCTAAATTCTTAAGCTTGTCAATTTCATTAACTTCTATGGTTTTTAAGTCTGTTAAGTAGGCGAAATCTTTAAACCTATATCCGTAAACCTGTAAATCTGCATGTAAATAAGAAATAGGAACAACATTAAATTTATTTAAATTTAGACATGAGCTAGAATCTACATAATTTGGCACAACAGATGGAGCTCCAGGATACTTGTTATCATTCTTAAATATATAACTGAATCTATTAGAAAGATTATCTAGGACTCTTTTATGTCCATAAATTGGTAATGATCCATTTCTAAAACAGTAAGGACGTATATCGTCCAAACCTGCAGTATGATCAGCATGTTCATGAGTGAAAAGAATACCATCAATTTTTTTACAATTACTATTTATCATTTGTTGACGAAAGTCAGGACCACAATCAATAATATAAGTATTGTCATCAAAATCTATTTTAATTGAGGATCTAAGTCGTTTGTCTTTTGTGTTTTGACTTAGGCAAACTGGATGACTACTTCCAATTAAAGGAATTCCAGTTGATGTTCCAGTACCAAGAAAAGTAATTTTCAAAAGATTTTTTTATAAAAATATATTTTTTAGTTGATAAACTTTTTAACTTAGCATAATATATTTTAAAAATATGTCAATTTCTCTTAAAGGTGATCAACCTTTTGAAAACATCCCCTCTGTTAAAGCTAAAGCTTTAAGAATAAATTTAAACAAGCACATTTATGGAACTTTTGCCGAAATTGGTGCTGGTCAAGAAGTTGCTAGACACTTTTTTAGATCTGGAGGCGCTTCCGGAACTATAGCTAAAACTATGAGTGCTTACGATAAGGCATTTAGTGATGCTATATATGGAGAAGAACCGGACAACAGGTATGTATCTGAATCTAGATTAAAAAAAATGTTATCTCATGAAGTTAATTTATTAGAATCTAGGATGGATCGAAAAGATCATCCCAATAAAATGTTCTTTACTTATGCAAACACAGTTGCTACAATTGATTTTGCAAAAAAATATCGTGGACATGGTTGGATGGGTATTAAATTTCAAACGGATTCTTCTCAGGATTTTAGCGAAATATTAATTCATGTTAGATTTAACTTGTTTGAAGCTAGAGCTCAACAAGAAGCCCTAGGTTTAATGGGTTTAAATTTAATATATGGTGCTTATTACAAACATGATGAACCAAGAAAGTTATTAAAATACCTTTATGATCATATTGATCCCGGAGCTATAGAAATTGACACTGTTAATTTCTCTGGACCATTATTCAAGAATGTAGATAATAGAGTAATGAGTCTAGAACTGGTTAAAAACGGTATGACAGAAGCAGTTATGTTTGGACCTGATGGAAATAATATATTACCAGCAAGAGTTTTACATAAAAAAAATATTTTAGCCATTAGAGGAAGTTTTAGACCAGTAACTAAAGTAAATGAAGATATGTTTGACAAATCAATTGAAATAATGTCTCATGAAGAAGATTATGATGAAAAAAAACATTTAACTGTATTTGAAATTACTCTATCCAATTTAAAAACTTCAAATGGAGACGTAAATGAACTTGACTTTATTCATAGAGCAACTCTTCTATGCTCCCTTGGATTAACGGTTATGATTACTAATTTTAAGGAATATTATAGATTAGCCGAATATTTTTCAAACTACACTCAAGAGAAAATTGTTCTAACCATGGGTGTAAATAATTTAGTAGAAATTTTTGATGAAAAATATTATAATCATTTAAGCGGAGGTATACTTGAAGCTTTTGGAAAACTCTTTTACAAGAACTTAAGAATATTTCTATATCCTATGAAAATTAACGGAGATATAATTAACAGTAACAATCTGCATGTTGCTCCAAGAATGAAGAATCTTTATAAGTTTTTCAAATTCAACAACAAGGTTATTGATATTTTTGGTTTTGATAAAGCTTTACTAGATATCTATTCACAGAGAGTACTCGAAATGATCAAGAATAATGAAGAGGGTTGGGAAAAAATGATACCAAAAAAAGTCACAACATTAATAAAAGAAAAAAATCTTTTTGGATATAAACAGCTATAGATCAAGAATTTGACTTGTATGGTCTTTTGTTTTTACCTTTTCTATTACGTTTGTTATAATACTATCCTTATTTAAAACAAATGTAGTTCTTAAAATACCTTCGTATTCTTTACCCATAAATTTTTTAAAACCCCAAACACCAAAACCATCTATTAATGTCTTCTGAGTATCTGCAAGTAAAGGGTATGGAAAACCAAATTTATTTGAAAATGAAGATTGATGTTTAACTTGATCTGCACTGACACCAAAAATTGAATAACCTGCTTTGGTCAGTCTATCATAATTCTCAGACAAATTACAAGCTTGTGCTGTACATCCTGGTGTATTAGCTCTAGGATAAAAGAATAATACTATATTCTTACCATTAAAGTCATCTTGTGTCACTGTATTACCTTTATCATCTTGACAAGAAAAATCAGGTAAATTATCTCCAATTTTTAACATATTATAAAATATTTAATTTTTAAATTTACATAATTATTATGAACAAAACTGAAAAAATTAATTACATAATAGATACCCTTGAACTACTCTTTCCAAAGGTTCCTGTTCCTTTAGATCATAAAGATCCATATACACTTTTAATTGCGGTCTTATTATCTGCACAAAGTACTGATATCGGAGTGAATAAAATAACTCCTATTTTATTTTCAAAAGCTGACAACCCGTATGATATGGTTAAATTAAGTGTAGATCAAATAAGACAAATTATTAAACCAGTAGGATTATCACCAATGAAGTCCAAAGGAATTCATGGATTATCTCATATTTTAATTAACAAACACAACGGAAAAGTTCCTGGAAATTTCGAGGATTTAGAAGAACTTCCTGCAGTTGGTCACAAAACTGCCGGAGTAGTACTAGCACAAGCATTTAATATACCTACATTTCCTGTTGACACACACATTCATCGCCTAATGTATCGTTGGGGAATGTCTAATGGGAAAAATGTAAAAACTACTGAAAAAGATGCTAAAAGACTTTTTCCTGAAAAGCTTTGGAACAAGCTTCATTTACAAATTATCTGGTATGGAAGAAAATTTTCACCCGCAAGAGCATGGAATTTAAACAATGATCCTATTACCAAAAAAATTGGTAGAAAATCAATAATTAATACTTTTAAAAATTAAAATATTTAAAGTGTTTTAAAGATTATCTTTATAGATTATTTTAGAATTTGGAAAATCATAAATTAAGTCCTGGATTTATTAAAATTAGAGGTGCTAAAATGCACAATCTAAAAAACATAGATTTAGATATTCCTAAAAATAAATTAATAGTTATTACTGGACTATCAGGTTCTGGAAAATCGAGTTTAGCATTTGACACACTTTATGCTGAAGGACAAAGAAGATACATTGAAAGCTTGTCTTCATATGCTAGACAATTTTTAGGTAAACTTAACAAACCTAAAGTTGACAGTATTACAGGGATTTCTCCTGCTATTGCAATAGAACAAAAAGTCAACAACTCTAATCCTAGGTCAACAGTAGGAACTTCATCTGAAATTTATGATTATTTGAAGTTATTATTTGCTAGAATAGGAAGAACCTATTCTCCTGTTTCAAAATTAGAGGTAAAGAAAGATTCTATTAATTCTGTAGTAAATAAAATAAAAGAGTTTAAAACAGGTGACAAATTCATGATAATGTCTCCAAAAAAGTTAAATAAACTTTCCGATAGTAAACAATCGTTAAACTTAATTAAGGAACAAGGGTTTGCTAGAATAAAGATCAATGGAGAAATAAAAAGAATTGAAGGTTTAAATGATTTAAATAATGAAAAATTTCATTTAGTTGTAGATCGTTCTATTTACAAAAATGATATTGATTATTTAAATAGAATATCTGATTCAATAGAATTAGCTTTTTTTGAAGGAAAAGGTAAGTTAACTATCGAAAATTTAAATCTAAAAAAAGAATTTGATTTTAATAATAATTTTGAAAAAGACAATATTAAATTTAATGAACCTACACAACATTTGTTTAGTTTCAACAACCCACTAGGTGCTTGTCCTAAATGTGGAGGTTATGGAGATATTGTTGGGATAGACCCTGAGCTAGTTGTTCCAAATACTGGTTTATCTGTATACGAAAACGCTATTGCACCATGGAGAGGTGAAAAGTTGAAAAAATATAAAAATGAATTAATAAAAAATGCTTCAAATTTTAAATTTCCAATTCACAAACCATACTATCAACTTTCTAAAGATCAAAAAAATATAGTTTGGGAAGGAAATAAATTTTTTAAAGGATTAAATTATTTTTTTAAAAAACTTGAATCAAAAATTTATAAAATTCAAAATAGAGTAATGCTCTCAAGGTATAGGGGGAAAACTACATGTTCAACTTGTAATGGGAATAGATTAAAAATAGAAGCCTCTTATGTTAAAATAAATGGTAAATCAATTACTGATTTAGTTCAAATGCCAATTAGTTCTGTTATTAAGTTTTTCAACGATCTTAAATTAAATGATTATGAAAATGAATTGGCTAATAGAGTTTTAAAAGAAATTAATAGTAGATTGAAATTTATAAGTAATGTTGGTTTAGGGTACTTAACATTAAATAGAAGATCTAGTACGCTTTCAGGAGGAGAATCACAAAGAATAAATTTAGCAACATCATTAGGAAGTTCATTAGTAAGTTCACTTTATGTACTAGATGAACCCAGTATTGGCTTGCACCCTCGTGATACTGAAAAATTAATTGACATATTAAAAGAACTAAAAAATCTTGGAAATACAGTAATTGTAGTTGAACATGATGAAGATATAATAAGATGTGCTGATCATATAATTGATATAGGTCCTGAAGCAGGATCTAATGGTGGTTTAATAGTTGCTCAAGGGACAATTAAAGAAATATTAAAATCAAATAGTTTAACATCAAAATATTTAAACAAAAGGGAGGAAATTACTAAGTCGGATAAATCAAGATATAGTAGTGGTAAAATAATAATTAAAGGAGCAAGAGAGAACAACCTTAAAAATATTAATGTAGAATTCCCTTTAAACAATTTAACAGTAATTACAGGAGTTTCAGGAAGCGGTAAAACTACTCTAGTCAAAAAGATTCTTTACCCTGCATTATTGAAAGAAAAGGGAATATTTAAAATAAAACCTGGTCAATTTGACAGCATAAGTGGAGATGTTTCAAAAATTGATGAAATTGAATTCATCGATCAAAACCCAATCGGAACTTCATCTAGGTCTAATCCAGTAACATATTTAAAAATATATGATGATATCCGTAATCTATACTCCTCTTTAAAGTTGTCAAAACTAAATAATTATAAAGCAAAACATTTTTCTTTTAATGTTGACGGAGGAAGATGTGAAAATTGTAAAGGAGAAGGTAGTGTAAAAATAGAAATGCAATTCATGGCGGATGTCAGTTTGATTTGTGAAAATTGCAAAGGAAAAAGATTTAAAAATGAAATTTTAAAAGTTAAATACCAAGGTATGACTATTGATAACATCTTAACAATGACTGTTGATGAAGCTATCAATTTTTTCTCTTTACATGAAAATAAAAAAATAAGTAGTAAACTAAAACCATTACAAGATGTAGGCATGGGTTATGTCCAGCTTGGACAATCCTCCTCTACTCTATCAGGAGGTGAAGCTCAAAGGATTAAATTAGCTACATTTTTATTAAAAGGAAATAAAGGTAAAAAAACACTATTTATTTTTGACGAGCCAACAACAGGGCTTCATTTTCATGATATAAAAAAACTTCTTAAATCTTTTAATTCATTACTTGACAATGGTCATTCAATTATTGTAGTAGAACACAATCTAGATCTTATAAAATGTTCGGACAATGTAATTGATTTAGGTCCAGACGGAGGTGAAAATGGAGGTAATTTAATTTTTAATGGATCACCAAAAAAACTGATGACAGAAAAAAAATCAAGACTTAAAAAATATTTAGAATTAAAATTTTAAATTAAGTAAATTCTTAAGTTTTTGAGAAATTCCAAAAAAACTTATCATTATAAAATAAATAATTACTATCCCAATTGATCTTATAATAATTTCTGATAAAGGATTCATGTCAAGTTTTGTAAAATAACTTATTAAGTAAACTATAAAAATTGAAAACAATATTTTTAAAGAATTTAAATTATATGGCTGAATATTAATCTTAAAGACAATGTATATAATTTTTAATGCAGTAAATACTAACAATACAATAAAAGTTGAAATTGCAGCTCCATTTATGCCATATAAATCTATTAAGTAATCGTTGAGTAAATAAACTGATACTGCCATTGAAATTGAAAACGGTAGAGTGATTCTATAAAAGTTTGATGTAGCTAATATTGCAGGGCCACAACCAAAACTCATTTGAATCAACTTAGCTGATGAAATAATAAGAACAACCAAAGAAGCATTTGAATAGTATTGATTGTTTAATAAAAGATAGAATGAATCTATATTTAGATTAATTAATAAAAAAAACAATCCACTAACAAGTAATAAGTTTTCAGAGCTTTTTTTATAAAGACTTTTTAGTTCAGAATAATTTCCGTCGTTTAAAGATTTGGCAACTAATGGGTTTAAAATTTGAAACATTGCTCTTCCTGGAATCTCTACAACTGTAGCTATAAAAACAGCCACTGCATAATATGCAGTTTGGCTAATTGCTTGCTTTTGAGGAATCATATACTTATCAATATCAATCAAAAAACTAGCAGCAGATCCAGCTAATAAAATATAAAAAGAATAAGAAAGTATTTCTTTAAAATTTTCTGGAAATGTAATTGAAAATTTAGGTGTGTATAAATAAAATGAATATACTATCATTAAGATCAACCTTAAATAATATAAACCTGTTAGCCACCAAACAAAATTTTCTTTACTTAATATATTTAAAGAAACTAAAATCAACAATAAAAGAACCGATATTCTAGGATAAATTTCTTTCAAAATATTTCCAAATATAGATTTGAATTGAACTCTTGACCAAGAATAAAAAACTTCAAAATATGAAGTTGCAAATGAAACCAAAAAAATTACCCATATATAAGATTCAATAATAGGATTTTTAACTGATAGGAACTGTGCAATTAGATCATGGAATTGAACAACAAGAAATGTAATTGGAATAATAAAAAAAAGAGGTAAAAAAATCACACTAGATAAAAATTGATCTTTCTTTTTCTTTTCTGTGAAAGAGCTAAAAAACTTAATAATAGTATGTTGAGCTCCAAATGACATTAACGGTTGTAGTAAGTTAGAAGTTGCTAATAAAAAAACTACTAAACCATAATAATCATCTTTTAAAAATTCAGGATAAAAATACAAAGTATTAACTCCTCCTATTAAAATAGCAATAGAGATTGTTACAATGTTCCATGAAGTTTGTTTAAAAACTATACCCACTAATTATTTATTTTGTTAATAACATCTCTTAATTCCAAACTTAAATTTGAATATTTATATCTTTCTATATCATTTGTGTTTACTAAACAATTACCGTTTTTAAAATTAGAATACAGTTCTAAAATATGATTTTTTAAATCAATTTCATTTGAAAAGTCAAACACATTTCCAGATTTAGTTTCTTTAACAATATTATAAGTATCACTATTTATTGATGAGAAAGCTATTATAGGAATTTTATAAGACAAATAGTGGAAAAACTTTCCTGGTATTAAATTACCACCACCATCTAGCTGATTAACATCACATAAAATAAACACTTTTCCAATTGATAAATTTTCTGCTAGAGTATCTTTACTCATATAATCTACAAAAACTACATTTTCTTTTAGCTTCTTAAGATATTTATTTTGATGAACAGATTTATCAAAACTTCCAATAAGTTTTAAACTAAAGTCTTCCCTGAACGATTTATTGGATTTAGAGATTTCATGAAGAACTTTCCATAACATTTTAGGGTTTTGAGAATATTTCATAACTCCTGAATAAATAATACCAAAATTCTCATTCGCATAGGTTTCTTCAATATCATTAAATCCATTCGTTATTAAATGTGTATTATTATTAATTTCAGAATATGACTTTTTAAGAGAAGGAGATGTAACAATCACTGAATCAGCCAATTTTAAACATTTTTCTTCCCACTTTGTATGTTTATTTTTAACATAATTAAACATTGGCATATTTTTGAACTGAAAAAAATCTGACCAAGGATCTCTATAGTCGGATATCCATTTGATATTGTTTCTTAATTTTAATTTAAAGCCTATTATATTTAGGCTAAAAGGAGGCGAAGTAGTAATAACACAGTTAATATTATTTTTATTTATAATGGAAGATGCAGTATTAACCACATCATTTATCCAAAACATCCTTGAATCAGGAAAGAAAAAATTAGATCTAATAAAAAGTTTTAAATAATTTAAAATCCCTTTAACTTCAATATTATCAGAATTAGTTTTTTTTGACTTGAATAACTTGGCTGGTTCAAAAACAGGAACCTTTAAAATCTTAATCAAAGGATCTATTTCACTTTTCAAGCTCATATCTGTTAATGGATAATCTGGAAATTCTGCAGTAAGAACTGTTACATCATATCCCATATTAACCAAGCTATTTGAAAAACTCAACCAACGTTGAACGCCAGATCCACCCGATGGAGGCCAATAATAAGTTATAATTAATATTTTGTTATTAACCATACATTTTTACAATTTCAGTTGATACAATATCATTATTTAAGTGATTTTCAATAGCACTTCTAGAATTTAAACTATATGTATTTATTTTATCTTTATTATTATAAAGACTAATTACTTTTTCAGTAAATTCCTTACTATTGCCTGGACTAAACAACTCTCCTACTTCATATTTTTCTACAATTTCCTTCTGAGCTATAACATTACTACAAATCATTGGACAACCAAATGACATATATTGAAATATTTTATTAGCATATGTTGTATCATGATGAATGTTTGATTCTAACGGAGATACTCCAATATCACAAATTGAGAGATAAGATTGAAAAGAATTTTCGTTTCTCCAACCTTCAAATGAGATAAGGTTCTGAACATTATTAATTTTTGATAAATATTTTAATTCGTTGTCATAAGAACTAGATCCAACAACAATAAATTTGATTTCAGGAATTTTAGTTTTTAAAACCTTTAATGAATTAATAACTGTTGAAATACCTCTTCTTTTTGAAGTATTTCCTAGATAAAGTAAAACAAAATTATTTCTATATTTTTCTACTATATTGTTATCTAAATCAAAATCAGTATAAAAACTTTTTCTTACAGTATTTGGAAATACTGTTATCTTATCTTTATGTAAACCAATTCTATTACAAAGTTCAGTTTTTGCAGCATTAGTTACAACAATAATATTATTAGCAGCCTTACTGAATTTTTCTTCAGCAATTTTCCATTTCTTTGGAGATATTAATAGTTTCCCTAATAATGAGTTTACGTGCTTATAAAACTTCATTATTTCCGGTCTATTTTCATGAAGATCTAAAGTTACAGGAAGAGATTTTAAATTAGCCTTAAAAACCGAGCTAGCAATTTGAATATCATGAATATGTATTTTATCAATACCGTTTGAATTAAGAAAATTATTGATTTTACTGCTCATATTAATTTTATAATATGGAAACGTATAAGCTAAAGCAGAAAATTTATAGGTTAATTTCGAACAATAATATCTTCTAATATTTATTGAATCAATTACTTCTTTTTTAATAAATTTCTTTGAATAGGATAAACAAAACAAATAAACCTCATGACCAGCTGAAATTAAAGCACTTGCTTCGTTACTGACCCTTGGGTCAATTGGAAAAGGCGCGTCTAATATCATACCTATCTTCATATTTTATAGATTTAGAACTCCTCTGTAATAATTAGTATAACTGTCCTTATTAGGCCAGCTACCAGCTTTATCTCTTTCAGCATAAACTGCATAATATCTATTATGAAAGTTTCTTAAAAGAGGTCTTAAGCCTAGTTTAAAAGAAGGATTAGTCCATTTTTCTTTCTTTATAATTTTCCAACCTGCTTTTTCAAGTAACCAATCAAATTGCCATTCTTCAAATTCATGAAAATGACGATCTCTTTCATCAGTTTTACTTCTGTATGCTTTTGAAAACCATAGATTTAAAGGAACAGTTATAAATAATCTTTTAGCATTTAATGAACTTAACAACGGATATGGCGAAACAAGGTGTTCAAGAATTTCAAAACCAGTAACTAAATCAACATCATCAGGGATATCTAATTTAAAATCAATATCTAAATCCTGACTACCTGAATTATATACTTTATAATTATTTTCTTTCATTATTTCAGTAAATGGATTGATCACACCTAAATCGTATACTACTGATGGAGATGGGCAAACCTCTTTAAGTATGCTTAAAGTTTTGTCATATCTTTTTTTAGGAATTTTATTGTACATCTTTTTTGTTTAAAATAAATTTAATAAACACAACTATAAAAATTAAGTAAGAAAATAATGAAAGATAAAATCCTGTGTTTACAACTTTTGAAATAAATTCAAACTTTATTTCATGATCTCCTGATGGAATTTTCATTCCTCTAAGTAAATAATTGACTTTAAAATGTTTTACTGGTTCATTATCTACATAAGCTTGCCATCCATTTTTATAATAAGCTTCTGAAAAAACTGCAAATTGATCTGATGAAGTTCTTGAGTTATAAATTAATTGATTTGCTTTTCTTGAAACCAATTTAATTTTATTCATTTCATTTAATTTATAGTCAATTTTTCCAATATCAGATTCCTGAGTTAAACAAGTTGTAGTTAAATCTATGTTTTTTAACCCTAATAATTCATCATCAGCATTATCAACATTAATTAAACTACTAACAAACCACGCATTACCTAAATTATTAGGATTTCTAGTTACTCCTAACGGATTGTTCTCACTATTTTGAATTATGTATTTAACGTTTAACATATTAAGTACATCATAACTATTTTTACTTATGTAGAAGTCATATAAGTTCTGAATTCTTTTAGGTTTTGCAGCATGGTAACCAGCTATTGATTTGTGGAAATATGATGTTCTAGCATTAGAGAAACCACCCATTGGCTCAAATACTCTAAAATCTGAATCATCTTCTAAAATAGCTTTATCTGCTATTGTTATTTGGAATGGAACCTCAACTAAAGATTTTTTAACAAATTGATCTGAATTAACATAATTTTTATCAACGTTCCATAAATCAAATATTAGAATAGCTGTGATGATAAAAATCGTTAAATCTTTTTTGATAAATTTATTTAAAAACAAATAAAAAGATACTGAACAACATATAACTATAATTAAAGACCTTAAAAGATCAGATTCAAAAACATATTGTCTTTCTTCAATTATTAAACTAAGAATTTCAGGATACTGAGAGAAAATTTCAAAATCAGACTTAAAATCAAACAAACTAGTTCCAAAAAAATAAAAAACTAAAATAAGCAGTATTAAAAATACAGACACATATTTTAAAGCATTTAGCTTTTTAATATCATCTGTACTAACGGACAAAAATTTTTTTAAGCCAAAAACAGCAAATAAAGGAATACAAAATTCAATAATCACCTGTATGGATGAAACAGCTCTAAATTTATCGTATAATGGAAAATAATCAATCATTAAATCAGTTAAAAACGAAAAATTCTTTCCCCAGGATAATAATAATGATACTAAAACAGCTATTAATATCCATTTTCTATTTAAATCATTAACAAGTAAAAGAGACATTAAAAAAATAAAAAATATAGAGACTCCGATATAAGCAGGTGCTGCTACTATTGGTTGATCTCCCCAGTAAACTTTAGAGTATTGGTAAACTTGTTGGGCTTGATTGGAATCTAATGATCTTACAAAATCCATAAACTTAGAATCTTCTCTGATTCTTTCGGAACTTCCTCCACCCATAAATCTTGGAAAAACAAGATTAAAACTCTCTAAAATTCCATAACTGTATTCAGTAATATATTCTTTGTCTAATCCGTTTAATGATTCTTTAGTTGAGCCATCTGTATTAATAGTTATTTCATTCTTACTTCTTGTACTAAACTCTGAATATTCTTTTGTAGCTAATAATGAGGGCGCATTCATTAACAGTGCAAGAAAACCAATTGAGATAAATACAGAAAAAGATTTATATATTTTTTTAAAGTCTTTTAAATTTATAAAGCTATAATAATGAACTAAAACAATAATTGAAAGCATTATCAATGTGTAATAAGTCATTTGATAATGATTAGCATGAACTTGAAGACCTAAAAAAAGAGAAGAAATTAAAAATCCTTTTAAATAACTTCCTCTTAAAACTGTTAAAAATCCAGCAACAATCAAAGGTAAATAACCTAAAGCTAAAGCTTTAGTATTGTGACCTACACCTAATATAATGATCAAATATGTTGAGAAACCAAAAGCCATTGCTCCAAACAATGCATATCTGTAATTTATATTTAATGATATAATTAAAAAATAAAAAGATAATAGATATAAAAACAAATAATCAGCAGGTCTAGGAAGGAATCTTATAGTTTGATCTATATAATATAAAACATCAAACGGATATTTAGCACTAACTTGA
>CALJVK010000027.1 GCA_937773465.1 uncultured Flavobacteriaceae bacterium
ATCAACGTCTTTCATATACATTAATTCATCTGTCAGCTGAAGATAATCCATGTTTAAAGATTCAATAACATGGACATCCCAAACAATATGAAAATTTGTAGGCTTCTCCAAGAAACGAAAGTTTTATATCATTACCTCCCCTGTCCTCAAACATACCAGTATGTAATGGCTGATGGATATCTCCAACTAAATGAATTAAAAACTTTAAATAAAAAGCTTTGTCATTTTTATCTGATTCAGGATCTTTTAAGACTCTTATACATTTTTTTAAAGTCGTAACAATATCTCCATTTGGATTTTTTTGAATATCAGTATATTCTTTATCTAATGGCATATTTACATAATGCCATGGACTATATTTTTGGTATTTAGGATCTGATTTGATTTCATCAGCCCAAGTACTAGCACTTGACATAGATTCTCCAACTAACAAATCATTTACAATAAGTTTTACGCTAGGGTTAAGTTTTCTCTCAGCAATTTCTCCAACAACCTTATGTCCAATACTTCCCCAAACTAATAAGTTATCTAATGAACTAAAGGATGTGAAAACTAGTATTATTAAAAAAAAATATCTTTTGAGATCTGTCATAAAGAATTAAAATTAATGAAAAATAATATGAATTAGTATTAAACTTATTAGAAGAACCCAGCCCAATATTTTATTTCTTTCAGAGGATATATGAATCAACTTAAATATATTTTTAACTCGATTAAAATTAAAAACTATTGCTATAAAAAGACCAGAGAAAAAAACCCAAAAAGCTCTAAGAAAATAATTCATCACAGGGAACAAAAACTGAAGAAATATATTTAAAGGAAGGGTTAAGATAAATGCAATTAAAATTGATTTTTTCGATGGTTTTAAAAGTAAAACAGCACTACATATTAAAACTACAACTCCACAATTAATGTAATATCTAAGATTATTTAAAGTATGAGTGAAGGCAGAATCAGGATCATCAAATTTTAAATAAAGTAAGATCATCGCCATTATAAGAGCTGTAAATAAACTAAACACAATAGCTCTTCTTCCAGATCTTATTTTTTGGAAATCATTAGCCTTTTTGTTAATGTATTTTGAATATATATCGATCGACCATAAGGTAGCTAATGAATTAAAAGTTGAATCGACAGTACTCATTAATGATGCGAACAAACCACATAAAACAATTCCCTTTAGCCCAATTGGTAAATATGTTTTTACTAAATATGGAAATGCTAAGTCAGGTTCTGCTAAACTATCTCCAAGAATACCATACAAAGCAATTCCAGGAATAACTATAATAACAGCCATAAGATATTTAATTAATCCACCTATCATTAAACCAGATTGAGCATGGGTAATACTTTTTGCAGCAAGAGCTCTTTGCATAACAGTCTGGTTAGCACACCAGTAATTTATATTTAAAAAAAACAACCCCAGCAAATGAGTCCATGGTAGTGTAGAATGACTAGCTGGTAGATGAAGGTGCATTTTTTCAGGGGTTTTAACATATAATTGTTCCCATCCACCTAATTGGTTAACAGCAATAAAACACACTATAATTCCACCAATTAGTAATATGGAAAACTGAATTATATCAGTTTTAACAACAGCATTCAATCCACCTAAATAAGTATAAATCGCTGAGAATATTCCTAAAATACAAATAAGTATTGCTATTCTTAGAATTCTATTTTCATGTAAAAAAGAAAGCTGTTCACCAAAGACCATTTCCGCAGCATATGCTCCCCAAAAAAGAGCAGCTCCAAGTGTAATAGTAGAAAATAACGCAATATTACTTAATGAATAAAAAAGAGCAATTTCCTCTCCTAATTTAATTTTTATAAACTGTGTTATTGTTGTAATTCTTTCTTTTAAAAAAAGGGGAACAAAAATAAATGTGGCAATTAAAATACCCTGAACAGCATTTATTTCAAGATTTGCTTGAGCTAGTCCATATAAATATGCAGATCCCATCATACCAAGAAATTGGTAGCCTTGAATGTTAGTAGCAATTGTGGACAATGCAACAGAGTACCATTTAAGATTTCTATTACTAAGAAAATATTCGTCAGCTGTACTTTTTTTATTAACCTTTCCTCTAACTGCGACGAAAAAAATTAAAATAAAATAGAATATAACTATAGCGAAATCTATCATAAATATTTATTTTCTTAATCCGTTTCCTAATGGACTATCTGGATTCGATGTAGGTATTCTGTTAAATTTTTTTGAAAAATGAATATTATTGAATCTTGGTAAAACATATTTAGCAAATAATTCACATTCATCTTGATGCGGATATCCGGACAGAATAAATGATTTTATACCCATATCTACATATCTCTTTAATTTATTATAAACTTGATCTGGATCTCCAACAATTGCAGCTCCACATCCTGACCTAGCCAATCCTATTCCAGTCCAAAGATTAGACTCTACATAATAATCTTTATCAGCTCTAGTTCTTAGTGAAGATTGCATAGAAACACCAAGTGATTTTGCATCTTGAGCCCTGTTTTTAATATCTTCACCTTTTTCAAAATCTAAATTTGAAATTAATTTATTTGCATAATCTCTAGCTTCTTGTTGTGATTCTCTAACTATAACATGAACTCTAAGTCCAAACTCTACTGTTCTGTTGTAACCAAGAGCCTTAGATCTCATATTAGACATCAAAATTTGTAATTTATCTTCTGTGTCTGGCCACATTAAATATACATCACAATGCTCTGCGCACAAATCAACTCCATCTGGCGAATAACCTCCGAAATAAAGTAAAGGACCACCATTTTGCTGATAAGGCTTAACTGGAGCAGAAGGCAAATTAATGTTATAGAAATCACCTTGAAAGTTAATTTCGTCCTTTGTCCAAGCTTGTTTTAATATTTCTATCACTTCTCTCGATCTTGCGTATCGCTTTGAAGATTCAAGTTTATTTCCTGGCAAATCAGAGGATATTATATTTATAGTCAGTCTTCCTTTTAAAATATGGTCTAACGTTGCAATAGCTCTTGCCAGCATTGGAGGGTGAACTTCACCACATCTTATTGCTGCCAAAAAATTTATTTGTTTAGTCAAGGTGGCCATTGCAGAAACATATGTTAGAGTATCCTGACCTACCTGGTATGATGAAGGACACAAAACATTAGTATAACCTAACTCATCTGCTGTTTTAATAATTCTTGATGTATTTTCCCATGTACTTTTATACTTTGGATTTCTTGACCCTAAAATGTCATCATCTCCATCACATATCGGAGCAAACCAAGAAATTTCTACATCATTTATCATAATATTTTATTTTTTAAACATTAAAGCATCCCAAGCAAGTAATTCTATGTAATTAGATGAAATTTTTGGTTTCGTATTTCTATTAGAAAACTCAAAACTGTATTCTGTTAAATTATTAAAATTATAATTTACTGAACTATCTGACATGTTTAAAATTATTAAATATGTTGTTTTGAGTCCAACTCTTTGATACATAAAGATGTTTTGGTGATTAGGATCTAAATCAAAATAATCTCCATAAATAAGATCTTTTGACTCTTTTCTTATCTTTATAAGGTTCCTGTAAAAATGAAAAACTGAATCTTCATTGTTCAAGTCATTTTCAACGTTGATTCTATCATGATTTGGATTTGATAAAAACCAATTATTATTTCCACTACCAAAACCACCTTGGGGGCCACTGTTCCATTGCATTGTAGTTCTGGAATGGTCTCTTGACGTATTATTTAGATGACTTATGTAATCTTTTTTACTAATTCCTGAACCCATTGCTTTATCTAGATTACCTAGAACCTCTAAATCATCAAATTGATTTAAGTTTTCAAAATTATAATTTGTCATACCTATTTCCTCACCTTGATATAATACAGAGGTTCCTCTTTGAGTTAAAGTTAGCATTGCTAATAATTTTGCAGATTTAATTCTAAAATCCTTATCATTTCCATATTTACTTACACTTCTTGGATTGTCATGATTATTTAAAAAAACTGTAGGCCAGTGAAACTCGTCTACATTCGACTGGGTTTTAAATAATTTTTTTAACTGAACTAAATTCCATTTGTTTTGAATCCAATTATCACGGCCAATTCTTACAATATCAAATAGAAAAACTAAATCTAGTTCCTTTTCTCTTTCATCAGATAATTTAATCATTGTATCCTCACTAATACCAAAAGCTTCACCAATTGATACAATATCATATTTAGAAAGAACCTTTGAATTCATTTCTTTCAAGAATTCATGTAGCCTTGGTCCTGAAGCATATACTTTCTCTGGATTCAAAAGTTCTTTTTTTGATAAGTTATTAAAGTCTTGATCTTTGGAAATAAAAGGGATAACATCCATTCTAAAACCATCAATCCCTTTTTCTAACCAAAATTTCATTAGTTCATGAACTTCTTCTCTGACTTTATTATTTTCCCAATTTAAATCAGGTTGTTTTTTAGAAAAGTAATGTAAATAATAATCGTTAGAAATTGAATCTTTTTCCCAAGCAGAACCTCCAAAAAAAGAAGTCCAGTTATTTGGTGGATTTTTTTTATCTCCTTCACTCCAAATATAATAGTCTCTAAATTTATTGTTTTGTGATGATTTACTTTGAATAAACCAGTCATGCTCATCACTTGTATGGTTAACAACTAAATCTATTATTAACTTCATTTTTCGAATATGCACTTCTTTCAACAATTGATCAAAGTCCTGCATACTTCCAAATTCCTCCATTACTTTCTTGTAATTTCTTATGTCATAACCGTTATCGTCATTGGGAGAATCAAAATGAGGGCTTAACCATATCGTGTCGATACCCAGTAATTTTAAATAATCTAGTTTTAAAATGATTCCATTCAAATCCCCTATTCCATCGTTATTTGAATCGTAAAAAGATCTTGGATAAATCTGATAGATAGTCTGTTCCTTCCACCACTTTTCAATCATATCTTTTTCTTGCTTGACATTCTACATTTCTTGCTACAATAAACAACATTATCCCAATTTTTTTCCCATTTTTTTCTCCAAGAAAATGAAAAATTACAAATAGGACAAGTCTTTTGAGGAAGATTGGATTTTTTCATTAATTAAACAAAGGATGTTCATCTGGCCAGGGCACTATTGAATTGGTGATTTTATTTAGAGGCATTTGCGCATCAACTGATTTTAAATATTTTGTCAAAACATTAGCTAATAACTGAGATTTTGAATTGTTTACAGAAATTAAATTATTATTTTCAGAAATATCCTTATCCAAATTATACAATTCAACGATTTGAGTATCATGAAAATAAATAAATTTCCATTTACCTTGTCTAATAGCACTGTAACTACCAATTCCAGGCCCAATTGGTCCCCACCAGTTAGGATAATGCCAAAACAATGGTTTATTTTCTATGACTTCGTTTTTCAACAGGGGTACAAAACTTTGACCGTCTATTTCTTGAACTAAATTACTATTTCCTGAATTAGCAAATTCTAAGATCGAAGGAAAGAAATCATCAATTATAACTGGGTGATTTATTTCTTTAACATTCGTCTTATGAAATGGTGAATAAACTATCATAGGAACTCTTATTCCTCCTTCATAAATAGATCCTTTACCACTTTTTAGAGGGTAATTGTGTTGGTGTCTTTCTCCATCTCTAGCAACTGCACTTAAACCTCCATTATCAGACATAAATACAACAATTGTATTTTCTAAAATATTATTCTTTTTAAGTTCATCCAACACAACACCTAAAGCATGATCCATACTTTCAACCATAGAAGCATATTTAATTTCAGAGTTTTTTAAACCAATATTTTTATATTTCTCAACAAAACGATTATCTTCCATTAAGGGGGCATGAACATTATATAAAGAAAAGTAAAGGAAAAATGGAGACTTTGAATTAATAGGTTTTTGTAATTTATTTAAAACTTCTTCACTAAGTGCTTGAGTCAAAAAAATATCCTCTCCGTAATATTTTTCAAGACCAGGAACAGCCCATATTTTCTTTGCTGGATCGTTATTTCCAAAATTATCTAGACCTAAGTAACTCTGCGGAGCTCCAGCGGCATGCCCGGCTATATTAATGTCAAAACCAATGTTTAAAGGGTCTGAAGATGGGTATCCAATTGCTCCTAAATGAGCTTTACCTGCATGAATTGTATAATAACCATTATCTTTTAAAACTTGAGGAAGAGGTGTAGCATAAACTGAATTATTAATTGAATCTGAAGTTGATAACCCATTATAGTTCCAATCAGGAAATTCAAAAGATTTATGATTAATTTCAGCTGGTTTCTTTTTGTTTGGATGTAGAGTCCAGTTAGTAACTCTATGTTTTGCAGCATTCATTCCTGTCATTAAGCTTATTCTAGATGGAGAACAAACGGGAGTTGCATAAGCATTAGTAAATTTCACACCCATCTCAGCCAAGAGTTCCATGTTAGGTGTATTATATAGTTTATTATACTTCGTTTTATTATTCCAAAATGGAACAGAAGTATCTTGCCAACCTAAATCATCTACCATAAATAAAACGATATTAGGCTTACTAATTTCATTTGAATTATTACAAGAAATAAAAAAAAAAAGAGTTAAGACATGAAATAATTTAGATAAACACATTCATACAATATACGAAAATGAAAAAAAACAAACATGTTAAGCTAACTTAACATTTTTTTATATATATTTGTAAAGTGAACTTAACACAAATTATATAATGAAACTTAAAATATTTAGAATTATGGCAATTATTACAGGAGTTATTGGAACAACGTTAATTAATAGATTTATGGAGGGAGGCGCTTTATTTATGTCGCTTATTCTAATATGTTTATTAATCTCAATTTATTTTATTGTTAAAAGTATTTTAAACATCAAAACTAATAATGATGTTTCAATAAAAATGCTAAAGCATATAAACGATAGTGGAACACTAGCATTGGCTCTTAGGGTTTTTGAGCGCTTTTTTAGGATTAATATCAGCTTTTGATGTTCTTGAAGCAACTGGAGAAGCGAGATCCTTCTATAATAGCTGGAGGTTTAAAGGTAGCATTATTATCTCCTCTTTTTGGACTTTTTACTTTTTCAGTTTCTAAACTTGCCATACTAATACTTCGAATAATTCAAAAATAAAATTATGGCACTATCTAAAAAAGAAATATCAATCTTAATTGAGATTGTATTTTCAATATTATTTGCATTTATTTTCCTTCCTTATTTTTATGAAAATCAAGAGAACAACTTGATTTTAATGGATGATTTAATTGGAAAGATAATTGAAATTTTAATATTTACAGTAATTTATTTTTCCATAGCTTATTCTTTTTAGAGTTGTTTATAAAAAGAAAGAAACTAAAGATGAGAGAGATGATATGATAAATTCAAAATCGTATAAATTAGGTTATTTACTCTATGAATTCTCATTATTCATTTTTATTGGATATGTGTGTTCTAAATTTCAAAACAAAGAATTATTAAACCTCACTGGAAACCAGGAATTATATAACAACTTTCAATTAACTGATGGCGGAATTGTTTTTTTTGTTCTTGTTCTGCTTGCATTTATATCAATCATAAAGTCATTGTATCAGTTTTACTTACACAGAACAGTTTAAAATGATATTAAAAAATAACCTAAAAGAAATAAGACAAAAAAATAGATTCACACAAGAAGAATTAGGAACTGATGTAGGAGTAAGTCGCCAAACCATTATATCTATAGAAAGATACAGATATAAACCTACACTAGAATTAGCTATGAAATTAGCGCAGAAACTTAATATTAAAATTGAAAAACTGTTCTATTTTGAGCAAGAATAATTCAAGAATAAAACATTGTGATATCTGTAAAAAAGATTTTTCTGTAATGTATAGAATTCAATATAAATCAATTAAAGAATGGATCTTTTCTTGTAAAGACTGTCTAAGTATAGTAAAAAAAGACAATCAATTTTACAAATATGGTGGTACTTGGAAAAAATAAAATATTTCAAAAAAGAATTAACATACAGTTTTAAGATAATCTATAAGCTTATCCGCTTGCTTTTGCTCTTCATAATATTTATCAATAAAAGCTTTTAAAACATCATTTGGTAGTTCTTGAGGAGGTATATAATTGTATTGTCCAAGTAGTTCTGCTCTTGCTTTAACAATTTTCAAATAAGTTTGCCCTTGTCCCTTCCAATCATCAGGTAGTTTTAAAATTAAACTTTCTATTAATTGTATTCTTTTATCCCAATCTGATTTAGAATCCATTTCAGCCGAGTTAGCAAATACTTCAATGTCATTCCAAGCTTTACAATAAGCTAAATCAGTAACAATATTAGTTTCTTCTTTACTAGAGGAACAAGAAACAAAACAAAAAATTGATAGAAAAAAAAAGAAATTCTTTATCATATAAACATAAATTTAACTAAAATTAAAGTTCCACATACAATTGCTTAAAAATAAATAGTTTGATTATTAAAATATTATAATTTAGAGTATTTACTTTTTCTCAAATGTTTATAATATCTTATATTTAAAAAATGCTAATAACCAAAGAGGTTGAGTTTAATTACGATAATCAAATATTTTTTAAATTTCAGAATATTGATTTAAAAAGTAATGAAAACTTATTAATTATTGGAAACTCAGGTGTAGGAAAAACTACACTAATGCATCTTCTTGCAGGACTACTTAAGTCAAACTCAGGATCAATTAAATTATTTGACCAAGAACTTAGTCAGTTGTCATCACATCAGCTTGATAGATTTAGAAAAAATAATATCGGAATTGTATTTCAAAGATCTCATTTTGTTAACTCTCTTACAGTTAAAGAGAACTTACAGCTTGCTCAGTATATAGCAAACAAAAAAGACAATAATAGAATTGAGAGTATTCTTAAAAAGTTAAATATTTTTGACAAGTCAAATAAAAAAACAAATCAGTTAAGTCAAGGAGAAAAACAAAGAGCTTCTATAGCTTTGGCAATTGTAAATTCACCTAAATTGATTTTAGCAGATGAACCTACTTCTAGTTTAGATGATACTAATTGTTCAAAGGTTATTAAACTATTAAAAAAACAAGCTACAGATTTTGGAGCTCAATTAATTGTTATAACTCATGATAGTAGACTAAAAGAACATTTTAAAAAATCCATTGAATTGTGAATATATTTAAATTAAGTATTAAAAACATTTTCAATAAACCTTTAAGCTCATTTATAAGTTTATCCTTATTAATCCTTGGTATAGGAATAATATCTCTTTTACTTCAGTTAAACACTTTGATAAAAGATCAAATGGATAATAATTTGAGAGGAATTGATATGGTTGTAGGAGCAAAAGGAAGTCCTCTACAGCTGATCCTTTCATCTGTTTATCATATTGACTCTCCAACTGGAAATATTTCTCTAGAAGATGCTGAGAATATTAGTAAAAATAGAATGGTAGGCTCAAGTATTAAAATCCTTTATGGAGACAATCATAAAGGATTTAGAATTGTTGGTGCTGAGAAAAAATTTATTGAGTTATATAAAGGAGTTATAAAAGAGGGAAAAGAATGGAATAGCCCTTATGAAGTTTTGGTTGGTTCAAAAGTATATGAAAAATTAAAAATCAATTTAGGAGATAATTTAGTTAGCTCACACGGTTTAAGAGAAACTGGGCAATCCCACGATGAAGGAACTTTTAAAGTAGTAGGATTATTAGAGCCTTCAAACTCTGTAATTGATCAATTAATTATTACATCTCCTGAAAGTGTTTGGGATATTCACGATACTCATAACCACAAAAATGATGATGAACATGATCATGAAAACGAACATGCACATGATGATAGAGAAATAACTGCAATGCTAATAAAGTTCAAAAGCCCAATGAACATTATTCAATTTCCTAGACAAATTAATGAAAACACAAATCTTCAAGCAGCAGTACCATCTTATGAAATTTCAAGATTATTTAAACTTTTTGGATTTGGTATTGAAACCTTAAGCTATTTAGCCTATTTAATTATAATTGTTTCTGGATTCAGTTTATTTATTAATTTATTTAATTCAATGAGAGAAAGAAAATACGAAATGGCACTAATTAGAACACTGGGTGCTTCAAGATTTCAATTATCTACAATGATCATTTTTGAAAGCTTAGTTCTAACAATTTCAGGATTTGTATTAGGACTATTATTTAGTAGATTTGGAGTGATGTTTGTATCTTCGTTGATGGAAGAAAGTATAAATTATAACTTAAATTCTTTTAAAATTTTAAATGAAGAATATTGGTTATTAGGTTTATCTATTTTAATTGGTATAATATCTTCTTTAATTCCAGCTGTTCAAGTATATAAAATGAACATTTCAAAAATATTAGCAGATGCATAAATTGACTTTCATAATGGTTTTTTTTATATCAACTAGTTTGTTTTCACAAGTAGAAATTGATTGGCTTAAATTAAGAGATGTTTATTATAAATCTGAATATGCTGAAGACATGTATGGTTATGTTCAAATTCCATATTTTGGTGAAGCAGTTGAACCACTAGACAATAAAGAGGTTAAAATAACTGGATACATGCTTACTCTTTCGCCTGATGAAGGTGTTTTTGTTCTTTCTGAAAACCCTTATGCCGATTGTTTTTTCTGTGGTTTTGGAGGCCCTGAATCAGCAATAGAGCTAAGATTAAATCCAGGCTATGACGATTATTTAATGGATGAACTAGTTACTGTTACCGGGATACTTAGATTAAAAAGAGAAGATGTAAGTAGTGGTGTTTATATAATGGATAATGCGACAGCCATTAAAACAGAAGAATAATCATAAGTAATGAAAAAATATATCACAACATTAATAGTTTTTTTAACTATTAACTTTGGAGGGTTAGCTATTGGTCAAGTTTGGACAGGAGATGGAGTTACCTCAAATTGGTACACATCATTAAATCAAGCACCTTGGACTCCTCCAGGTTGGGTATTTGGACTAGCTTGGACAACGATAGCTATTACATTTTCTATATTAATGACTTCTTTTTATTTAAAAAACAGTGTTAAATCATTAAAATTATTTTTTCCTGCTCTTCTTTTAAATATTATGTGGAACCCTATATTTTTTGGACTACAGTGGGTATGGACAGGCTTAGTAGTATTAGTACTATTATCATACTTTATATATGCAATCGTTGATTCTAATCGTAAAATGTATGGTTGGAAATATGCCTGGCTAGGATTACCATATTTCATTTGGCTGATAGTAGCAACATCATTAGATATGTATATATCTATAATGAATTAATTATATGTAAAAAAAACCTGCCAAAGCAGGTTTTTTTTAAAATAAGAATCTAACTATTGTAATTTAGCTTCATTCCACGACTCCCAATGTCTTACTATTTTTCCATCATCATTAAAAGTGTGGTTAAACATTACAGGGAAAACTATTTCTTTACCATCTTTTTTTCTTGTGACAGAGAATCTCCACCAAGATTGAACAAAAAAAGTATCGTTAAAATATTAAACCACCACCCAATAATATAACGGCAACGGCTCCTATTAATAAGAGAAAATAAGTACCAAGAGCTCCAGTAGCTGTTTTTAAAATTGAAAACTTTTTAACTTTTAATTCTTGAATTTCGCTTTTTTGAATTGTTTGGATACCCTTATTATTTTCTAAAACAATTGAGTTTTCGTTTTTAGAAACTAATCGTCCTTTTAGCTTGGAACTATCAATCTTTTCAATTTCAAACTTTCGTTTTTTTTCAATTACAATATTATTGAATTCAACTGATTGGTAACTAGAACAACTTTGGAATAAAATTGAAGTTAATAATAAAAAGATGATTTTTTTCATAAAATTAAGATACAAAAACATTCGAAATAGAATGCATTTATTTAATCTACTTGATTATTGTGAGAACCATCACAAAATCCATCAGGATTTTGAGTGTTTCCACATCCACATTTAGGTTTATCTGACATAATTAATATTTAAAACGAATATAATATTAAGACACTTTAGAATGAAACTAGATTAAACAATAAGAAATATGTATGGTTAAGAGCGAATTTTATATATAAGTTCTTTTTCTTTCTGGGACAATACACTATTGCTTAAATTAAGTTTTTCTAATTTTTTATTAGCTTTTTTATGTGAACCTTTAAGCTTGAGGTTATGTAGAAGATTTAGCAGTACATATGAACCACCTTAGAAAATTAACCCAAGTCTAATATCGCTTGATGTATCAAAAAAAACACCTCCTATGCTACTAATAATAATTCAAATACCAATTAAATGTTCTGGATTCAGTTTTAATAATTTTTTCATAAACTATCAATTTTTTTTGCAGGAACTAAAAGAATTTGAGGAATGGTATCTTTAGATTTTTCTAACCTTTTTTCAGCTTTGACTCTGTCTTGTTTAAGTGTTTCACGAGTTTTTTCATTTTGATAATCTAAAATTTCATTGAAAGCAATAAGAATAATTATAACTATAATTATAAATCTAAATTTTTTCATAATTTTTGTGTTGTACCTTCTTTTATTAATTCCCCTGGGGTATTAAAACTTGACCAAAAGCCTTTCAATAAATTATTTTCATCAATCTTATAATATACAATTCCAAAATCAGTGCCATTTGGATAATAGTAGGTAACAGTAAAGTTATTTTCATTTTTAATTCCAATACCAACATACTGAGCATTATCATCTCTTTGATAATGTAAATAATAAACTTTATTATACTTAAAAATATCAACTACACCATTTTCACTTTCACCTGAGTAATATTTAAAAGTTCCGCATAATGGGTCATTTTTAGAAGTTTCCATAAGTTCAGATTTCTGATTAAATGGTTCAATTTTAAATGGAAAATCATCCATATTTAGAGATGGAGCAAAAAGAGAACTTATATCACAAGACACAAGTGGAATAAACAGTAATAGTAGAATTAGTTTTTTCATAAACGTTGATTTAATTATCCTTTATTTTAATGTATTCATTCACTTTAGTCCATCCTCGACTCATAAAATAAGGATTAGATATTGTGAGTTTGTTTTCAGCTTTATCTTCGTATTTATCGATAGCATCTAAAACTTCTTCAAAATTATATCGAAAACCTCTTTTGATTCTTAAGCAAACTTTATCATTTTCATCAATAAACCAAATTCTTTTATCGATGGTTGTTCCATTTCCACTATATTCTTCATCAACTTCCACATAATATTTAATTTCTTTCCAAGTTAACTGTTTAATTTTAAGAGGGAATAGATAAAATTTTTTAATTATTCCTGCTCTATCAACTATTATTTCGTTAATAGAAATTATAATTATCATAAGTAAAAAAACTATGAGATAATACATATTCTCATAAGCAAAACTAGAATCCCCATTAGACTCATAAATAATGCCGATTACGGTTAGATATAATAAAATATAAGTATAATTAAAACCAACTGATTTATAATTTCTCATTTTTTATTATCCAATATGATTAGGTTTTTTAAATGTAGAGTTTCCAAATAATAGGTATAAATTCCAAAACAAAGATGGTATAAATAGTAAAAAATAGATTTGGTAATCTCCACTATCATTTTCTACGTTCAGTTCATTGTCAGGATTAAACACCTCTATTATGGAGGAATATGCTACTGTACAAGCAAGTAACCATCCTGCTTTTCCAGGAAAGAATGCATTGATTCTTTTATATGTTGTTGCGAATCCTAACCATAGAAATGGTATTAAAAACAAACATCCTAATACAATAAAAATTATTGCAATAGCTGAATTTATTGGACCTAATAAAATTCCTATTCCCAAAAGAGAAAAAAACACAATTGATATAAAAAAAATTCTCAAAAAGTAATCAGTTCCATTTATGGTATTTTTGAATTTAAAGTATTTACCGAACTTAATTTTTAAATTCTTCATTTATATAATATACAAAAAAACATTCAAAAAAGAATGTATAATTATCTAAACCTTTAGTTAGGACAACAAAAAAACCCCCGACTAATCGAGGGCTTAATTTTGGGTGGAAGACCGGATTCGAACCGGCGACCTCCTGAACCACAATCAGGCGTTCTAACCAACTGAACTACAACCACCATTTAATCAGGCGCAAATTTATATTATTTTATCTAATATTTCTAATAAAACACTATTGATATTAAAAGTTAGAATAATATTTTAAAGAAAAAGATGTATTTAATATTTATTATATTAAAGATCATATAAATATCTATTTATGGATTTAAATTTTATTTCTCTTATTGTAATGATTCTTTTCTATTTATTCGCAGGAATTAGTCATTTTAAAAATCCTAAATTTTTTCTTTTAATAACACCAAAGTGGGTCTATAAGCCTGAGTTGATAAATATTATAATTGGAATTATTGAAATAGGTTTAGCACTTGGTCTTATACTAGAAACCACAAGATCAATTTCAGCTATAGGAATAATAATATTATTAATTATAGTGTTTCCAGCAAATGTATATCACCTGCAAATTTCAATTAAAAAGAAAAAAAATATATTGGGGACAATAATACGATTACCAATTCAGGGATTACTAATCTATTGGGCTTATATCATTATATAAGACTTTGAAGATTATTAACTCCTAATAACTTTTTGGATGTAAATCCTTCTGCATGTTCTACATTTATTAACCTGCCTAAGTCAGCAGATCTGTTTATTACATTACTAACGAAATTTTTATTACTAATAAGTGTTTCAGGTTCACTACTTTTTGGGTCAAAAAACTGACTAGAATATGCTTTTATTGCGTTTGTTTTAGTTTCAATATGTCCTGAAATATCAACTAAAAAATCAGGATTTGAATTTTTCCACTGAATATAATGATACACATTTTTTGGACGCCATTCCTCCTGAATTAAATCATCAAATTTAGTCACTACTTTTCTTAATCCACTTAAAAAACAAGAATCACTTACAAGCTCTGCTCCTTTTGGATGATCTATATGTCTATCATCTTGAGCATTACACAAAACTATTTCTGGTTTGTATTTTCTTAAGATTTTAATTATTTCTAATTGATGAGTTTCATCATTTGCAAAAAAACCATCTCTGAAATTTAAATTTTCTCTAATTTCAACTCCCAATATTTTGGACGCATTTTGTGCTTCAAGATCTCTTGTGTTAACATCACCCCTTGTTCCTAATTCTCCTCTAGTTAAATCTATAATTCCAATTTTTTTACCGTTATGAATTTCTTTAGCTAATGTACCACCACATCCAAGTTCAACATCATCAGGATGAGCACCAAAAGCAAGAATATCTAATTTAATTTCTTTCATAATTTTTCAAAAGCTTGATTAAGATCGTTAATAATGTCTTCTGAATCTTCAATGCCAATTGAAAACCTCAAAAGTCCATCAAAAATACCTAAATTTTCTCTTTCACTTTTTGATATTTTTGAATGAGAAGTTAATGAAGGAGAACACAATGTAGATTCTACTCCACCTAAACTCATTGCGGATTTAACTAAATTCAGTTTTCTAGTAAATAGAATTGCTGAATCCAAATCTGATAATTCAAATGATAGCATCCCTCCAAATCCTAGCATTTGTTTTTTAGACAATTCATAGTCAGGATGAGATTTTAAACCAGGATAAAAAACTGCTTTAACCTTATCAATAGTTGTAAGATATTCTGCGATTTTTATAGCATTTTCATTTTGCTTATTAACTCTCAAAGATAATGTCTTAATGCTTCTCTCTAAAAGCCATACAGTATATTCACTTAAGTTTCCTCCGTAATTAATTGATGATTCGATTATTTTATTAATAATAGCATCGCTAGAAGCTAAAGTACCTGCTAATATATCACTATGTCCACCAAGATATTTTGTAGCACTATGAAGAACTATATCTATTCCAAAATCTGCAGGGTTTTGATTAATTGGGCTGGAAAATGTATTATCAATTATAGAAATTAAATTATGTTTTTTTGAAAGATTAGAAATTGCTTTCAAATCAATAACTTTTAAAAGAGGATTACTAGGAGATTCAACAAAAATTATTTTAGTATTATTTTTAACTTCTTTTTCATATTCTTTAACTGAAAAACTATCAACAAGACTGTAATCTATATTAAATTTTTTAAATTCTTTAATAACTAAATTTAGTGTTCCTCCGTATATAGAAGATTGAAATATAACATGGTCACCAGATCTAATAAAACTAAATAATGATGTGTAAATTGCAGCTATTCCAGAGCTAAACAATAAGGCTGATTCACAGTTTTCAAGATCGGCAATTTTTTTTGATAAAGCTTTTTGATTTGGTGTGTTAAAATATCTAGGATATTTATCTTCTTCAACATCAACGAAATCATAAGCAGTAGAGGGGAAAAGCGGAGAAGTTGCACCTTTAAAACGATCATCAATTAATTCTCCTGAATGAACACATTTAGTACTTACTCCATTTTTTTTTTTCATTTAATTAAGTTTTAATCCACTGAATAACAGATGGATCATCTGGTTTAGTTCTTGGTGAAATTATTTTTTCAAGATAACCATTTTCATTAATTAAATATTTTTGAAAATTCCATTTAACTGAGGAATCTTTATAACCATTTTTGTTCTTGCTAGTTAAAAACTTGTAAAGTGGGTGCATGTCAGAACCCTTAACAGAAATTTTTTCCATCATTGGAAAACTTACGCCATAATTTTTAAGACAAAATTTGGCAATATCTTCATTTGAACCTGGTTCTTGCCATAAAAAATTATTAGCAGGAAAACCAATAATAACAAAATTATCAGATTTATAATCCTTATACATTTTCTCGAGAATTTCATATTGGTATGTCAAACCACACTTTGATGCAGTATTAACTACCATAACTTTCTTGCCTTTTAAACTAGACATACTAAAAGTTTCGCCATTTAAATCTGTAAGTTTAAATTGATGAATGCTTTGTTTAGCAGCAGAATTTTCAACTGGTTCTTGAGCATTACAAGAGAAAGTAAATATTCCCATAAATAAAAAAATTAATTTTTTCATACAAAATAATATACAAAACTCATGCCATAATGTTATTACTCTATTTCAGCCGAAAGTCCTGCTTGTAATAATTTGGTACACATCGGTTTCAAAACAGAGTAAGATCCAGTCTTAACACTACATTTCCCTTTATAATGTACTATCAAGGAACACTGTTCTGCTTGTTCTAAAGTATGATCGCAAACACTTATTAAAGTATTAATAACATGATCAAATGTATTCACATCATCATTATAAAGAATGATTTCATTTTCATTGATTAAATCAGTTTCTGAAAAATGTTGTTCAGATATTTTTTCTTTTGTTCCCAAACTACTTTTAATTTACATAAAAACTTAGCTATTTGCCTTAATTATTTCGATAAAATCATGTGCTTTTAACGCAGCTCCACCAATTAAACCACCATCAACATCCTTTTTGTTAAAAATTTCAACAGCATTAGAGGGTTTAACACTTCCCCCATATAAAATTGATACATTGTTGGCAATTTCAAAATTAAACTTCTCAGAAATATAGTTTCTAACAAACTGATGTATTTCTTGAGCTTGTTCTGCTGATGCTGTTTCACCCGTTCCTATAGCCCATACAGGTTCATAAGCTAAAACAATATTTTTCCATGAACTTGATTCCAATTTCATAACAGTGTTTTCCAATTGACTTTTAACAACATCAAAATAAGAATTAGATTTCCTATCTTTTAATTCCTCGCCAAAACAAAAGATTATATGCATATTACTATTCAATGCTATATTAATTTTTTTAAAAAGTAGAACATCGTCTTCATTATAAAATGCTCTTCTTTCTGAATGGCCAATTAAGGTGGTATTAATCCCAATACTTTTTAACATATCTATCGAAACCTCTCCGGTGAAAGCTCCAGATTTATTATCATTAATATTTTGAGATATAACTTCTATACTATCATTTCCAACCTGATCTACTGCAGTTTTTAGAAAAGGGAAAGAAGGGGCTATCATTACTTTAACATCTGCATTACCTAAATTCTGTTTTAAATCATTGATTAAATTAATGGTTTCATTTAAATCATTATTCATTTTCCAATTACCAGCTACTATTTTTCTTCTCATTTTATATTTTTAAAAATTATTTTTTGTTCTTGGATCTAACCAAGTATAAATTATATCAACAAATATATTGATCATTATGAATATTATAGAAATTGTAAGCACTGATCCAATTAAAACCGGAACATCTAATTTATTTAAAGCGTCTACAATTTCTTTTCCTAAGCCATTCCAACCAAATATATATTCTACAAAAACAGAACCTGCAAGCATACTTGCAAACCATCCTGATAATGCTGTAACAACTGGATTTAATGAGTTTTTAATGGCATGATTCTTAATAACATTATACTTTGACAATCCCTTTGAATATGCAGTTGTAATATAATTTTTAGAAAGAACTTTCAGTAAAGAGTTTCTCATCATTTGAGAAATTACAGCTATTGGTCTGATTCCTAATACTATTGAGGGAAGAATAAGGTTTTTTAGCTGTAATTTCATTTGCTCACCGTAATCATCAAGTTCATATAAGCTCCCAGTCATATTTAGTCCAGTAAACTCGCTTAAAACAAATCCAAATATCCAAGCAAAGATTATCGCACTAAAAAAAGAAGGAATACTCATCCCTAAAGTACTTGACACTTGAATTAAATAATCTATCCAAGTATTTTTATTTAAAGCAGCAATTATACCCAAAAACAATCCTAAAAATACTGCAATTAGAATTGAAGCAAAAGCTAAAACAAAAGTATTAGGCAATGTGTTTTTAATTATTTCTATGACAGACACTCCATTTTTTTGATAAGAGTCTCTTAAATAAGGAGTTTTTAATACTAAAAAAGAATTTTTATTCTCTAAAATATTTAAATAGTTGTATTTTTTTTCTTTTAAAAAAGAAATGTTTTCAGGATCTTTAGAATGAAATGAAATTATTGATAAATCGTTTAAATAATACAAATACTGATTAAAAACTGGTTTATCAAAACCATATTTTTTTTTTAAAGCAAGTAATTGTTCAGAATTTTCATTTTGACCAAGCATCATTTGAGCGGGGTCACCAGGAAGGATATTGAATAGAAAAAAAATTATAGTAACTACACCGAAAAGAGTGATTAATATGTTACCTAATTTTTTCCAAAACCAAAACATAATTATTTATTTGTCTTGTAAATGAATCAATGCAAAAACAGAATAGTTTATCATGTCTTGGTAATTTGCATCTATTCCTTCACTAACTAAAGTTTTACCTTGATTATCTTCAATTTGCTTAATTCTCAATATTTTTTGAATAATTAAGTCTGTTAATGAACTTACTCTCATTTCTCTCCATGCTTCTCCATAATCATGATTTTTGTTTTCCATTAAACTTTTAGTTTTTGCAAAATTAAAATCATAAAGATTGATAGCTTGTTCCAGATTTAAATCAGGAGATTCTACAACACCTTTTTCAATTTGAATTAATGACATTAGAGAGTAATTAATTATACCTATAAACTCTGAAAATTCACCTTCATCGACTTTTCTTTCCTTATTAGTTTGTAAACCTCTAATGCGCTGAGCTTTAATAAAAATTTGATCAGTTAAAGAAGTTAGTCTTAAAATTCTCCAAGCACTTCCATAATCAATCATTTTTTTCTTAAAAAGATCTCTACAAATTGTAATAACTTGATCGTATTGTGATGACGTATTTTCTGCCAATTATTATTTTTTCTATAAATTTCGTTGAAAAAATTGAATTAGGTAGATTACTTTTGTGAAAAGTTATTAAAAAAATAATGATTTTAAATATTAAAGGATCTCTTCTAGACTTATCATGTCCTAAAATCATGGGGATTTTAAATGTTACACCTGATTCGTTTTATGATGGGGGAGTTTATTCAAATGAAAAAGAAGTATTAAAGCAAGTTGAGAAAATGATTTTAGATGGAGTTGATATTATTGATATCGGAGGATATAGCTCTAAACCTGGAGCAAAAACAATAACTATAAAGGAAGAAGAAAAAAGAGTCTTGCCAATTATTAAACTTATTTATAAAACATTTAAAAAAACTATTATATCGGTTGACACTTTCAGAAGTGAAATTGCAGAAAAATCTCTTAATGCTGGAGCTTCAATAATAAATGATATTTCAGGTGGTGATTTTGATAATAACATTTATAATATAGCAGAGAGATACAAAGCTCCATACATAATGATGCATATGAAAGGTAATCCCTCAAACATGCAAATAAATCCTACTTATAAAAATATTAATTACGAAATCATAAAAAATTTATCAAAAAAAATAGATTTTGCACAAAAAAAAGGAGTTTGTGATATTATAATTGACCCTGGTTTTGGATTCGGAAAAACTATTAAACATAATTATCAAATATTAAATAATTTGAAACTATATAAAGTTTTACAAAAGCCTATATTAATTGGAGTTTCAAGAAAATCAATGATTTATAAGCTTTTAAAAACAGATCCTTCAAAAGCTTTAAATGGGACAACTACCTTAAATACTGTAGCATTAATTAATGGTGCTAACATATTAAGAGTTCATGACGTAAAACAAGCAAGTGAAGTAATTAAACTGTGTGGTTTTTTAAAAGAAAACGTTTAAAACAATTTTAACTAATTTTGTAGAGATTTGGAAGATATACTTAACATAACTCAAAACTTCGTAATACCATTTTTAGATATTATTCTTGTTGGAATAATGCTTTACTATGTGTATAAATTAGTTAAAGGAACTGCTGCTATAAATATTTTTTTAGGTTTTGTAATAATTTATATTATATGGTGGTTAACCGAACTTGTCAATATGCGGATATTAAGTAATATTCTGGGTGGCTTTATTAGTGTAGGAGTAATTGCAATCATTGTAGTTTTTCAGCAAGAAATAAGAAAATTTCTTCTTTTACTTGGTTCTTCAAATATTACAAATAATAAGAATATCCTTAAAAAATTTAATTTATTCTTTAAAATTTCTAATGAACAAAGTAGTATGGATTTTGATGAGTTTATCATTTCTTGTGAAAATTTAAAAAAAAATAAAACAGGTGCTCTTTTTGTAATCGAAAGAAATAATAGTTTGGATTTTGTAAGAACGAGTGGAGATGAACTTTACGCTACTATTTCTAGTCCAATTATTGAAAGTATTTTTTATAAAAATAGTCCGCTTCATGATGGTGCAGTTATAATTGAAGGGAATTACATAACTGGATCTAGGGTTATTCTTCCTGTAACAGATAATCAAAATATTAATTCAAGGCTTGGTCTTAGACATAGAGCAGCTATAGGAATTACAGAAAAAACGGATGCATTAGCCGTGGTTATTTCAGAAGAGAATGGTAAATTATCTTTAATTAAAAACGGAGAGCTTATCCCAATCAAAAATAGTGAAATTTTAAAATCTAAACTTGAGATTGAACTACTGTAGCTTCTTCTTTTTTAAATTGAATTTCATATAAGTCTTTATAATATCCACCTTTCTTTGATATTAACTCTTTGTGTGATCCGTTTTCTACCAAAACTCCTTGATTCATAACAAAAATTCTATCAGAATTTAAAATTGTAGATAACCTGTGAGCAATTATGATCGATGTTTTGTTCTGAGTAATTGTAGCGGTTGCATTTTGAATCAATTCTTCAGAATTCGAATCTATACTAGAAGTTGCTTCATCGAGTATTAAAATCGATGGATTTTTAATATATGCTCTTAGAAAAGAAATCAATTGCCTTTGACCCTGAGACAACATTACTCCCCGTTCCTTTACATTATAATTATAACCATTAGGCAAAGAGATAATAAAATTATGAATTCCAATTTTTTTTGCAGCGCTTACAACACTATCAAAAGAAATGGATGAATCCCAAAGAGTAATATTATTTAAAATAGTATCAGCAAACAAAAACACATCTTGTAATACTAATGCAGTTCGACTTCTAAGAGATTTTAATTTGTAATCTTTTATGTTTTGATTCGCAATAAAAATTGATCCTTCTTGAGCATCATAAAATCTGGATATTAAATTAACAATTGTAGTCTTTCCAGATCCAGTAGATCCGACAATTGCAATTTTTTCACCATTTTTTATATTAAAAGAAAGATTTTTAATTACTTTTTCATTTTCAACATATGAAAAGCTAATGTTTTCAAATACTATATTACCATCTATTAATTCTTCATTTTTAGTGCCTGAATCAGAAATATTACTTCTTGTATCAATTATTTTAAAAATTCTATTTGCAGCAACCATACCCATTTGTAATGTATTAAACTTATCAGCTATTTGACGCAATGGCCTAAACAGCATCTGAGATAGTTGTATGAATAAAAATATAGTTCCAAGTGTTATTGATGAATTTTCTAAAATAGCATTTAGACCGCCAAACCAAACAATCAATCCTATAGTTACAGATGTAGAAAGTTCTGCAATTGGAAAAAATATTGAATTATACCAAACTGTTTTCAACCAAGCTTTTTTATGTTTTTCATTAATTTTAACAAAATTATCATACTCAATTTTTTCTCTATTGAACAATTGAACGATTTTCATTCCAGTAATTCTCTCTTGGACAAAAGAATTTAAATTAGCTACCTCAGATCGAACTTCATTAAATGCAATTTTCATTGACTTCTGAAATTTTCTTGTGGCAAAAAGAATGAAAGGCAAAATGATAAAAATTGTTAAAGATAATTTCCAGCTTAAAAAAAGCATTACAATAATTACTAAAAACATTTGCATCAGATCTGCAGCTATCATAAACAGACCTTGACTAAAAATACTTGCAATTGTTTCCATGTCATTGACAGCTCTTGTAACTAGACGCCCAACTGATGACTTATCAAAATATGACATTTTAAAATCAAGAATATGTTTGAATAACTGGACTCGAATATCATATATAACTTTTTGTCCAAGTAAATTGGCATAATAACTAAATAAAAACATAAAAAGAACAGTAAGCATTAAATTAAAAAACATAATAATTATCAAAAAAATAAAATCCTGATATTTACCTAATGCTAAATAATCATCAACAGCTACCTTAATCAAATAAGGAGTTAATGTAGAGAAAATAGAAATTAATATTGCTGAAATTCCTACAAAAACAAATACGGTTCTGTAAATTAAAACATACTCTAAAAGTCTTTTAAAAAGTTTTACATCAAGAAGGTTAGAGTTTTTAGTCATCTAATAATGAATCTGTTGGATAAATAATATTTGTTAAATATAAACCTTGTGCTGGAACTGAATAACCTGCAGCTTCCCTGTCTTTACTATTAATTACCTTATCCAAGTGAGAAATTTCGTATTTACCTTCTCCAATTTCTATTAAAGTTCCGACAATAGCTCTTACCATATTCCTTAAAAAACGGTTAGCTGAGATTTCAAAAACCCAGTGATTTTCCTTAAAACTCCATTGAGCATCAGTAATATTACAATCAAAAGTGTGCACGTCGGAATTAGATTTAGAAAAAGACTTAAAGTCTTTATAGTTATAAAGTTTCAAAGCTGCCAGATTCATTTTATAAAAATCAATTTCCTTCCTTAAATAATAAGAGTTATTAAATAAAAAAGGGTTTTTAAAAGTATTAAGTTTGTATTGATATGTTCTACTTAATGCATCAAACCTTGCATGAAAATCATCTTTTACTTTATATATTTTATTGATTGATATATCTTTTGGCAAAAAAGAATTTGACTTATAAATAAAATCAGATTTTTCTATTATTGATTTATTGAAATCAAAGTGTGCGCAAAAATAAGAAGCATGAACGCCTGTATCTGTTCTGCCTGCCCCAATAATATTGATTTTTTCATTTAAAATAGTAGAAAGACAATTCTCAATTGTTTCTTGAACTGAAACAGAATTAGGTTGTATTTGCCAACCATGATAGTTAGCTCCATTAAAAGATAATTCTAATAAATATCGCAAGAGAAATACTACTTTTGTTTAAAAACAAATATACCTTAATAAGAAAGTCAAAAAAATATTTAATTGAAAAAAATTCTATTATTATCAGACACACATAGCTTTATTGATGATGTTATATTAAAATATGCAAAAAAAGCTGATGAAATATGGCATGCTGGTGATATAGGAAACATAGATGTTTATGATAAACTAGAAAAAATTACAAAAACTAGAGCAGTATATGGAAATATTGATGATTATGTTATTCGTTCTGCAATCAAAGAGGTGAATACATTTATTTGTGAAAAAGTAAAAGTTTCAATGATTCATATCGCGGGGAAACCTCCTTATTACAACAGGAAAAGTAAGTTGATAATTCGACAAGAAAAACCAAAAATTTTTATTTGCGGTCATTCACATATTCTAAAAGTTGAATTTGATAAAGTAAATAATGTTTTATTTATTAATCCTGGTGCTGCAGGAAGACATGGATTTCATAAAAAAAGAACCATGATTAGATTCGAAATAAACGAAGAAAAAATTGAAAATATGGAAGTAATAGAATTAGGTAATAGATCAAAATTACCTCAATCTATTTGATGAGCTTATTATTGCCTGATCTTTTTTAATTGATCGAATAGACATAATTATTAAAACAAACGAAAATATAAAATAAAAAAGTCCGGGATCTGAAAGCGAAGTTTCTAAAGATCTTTCATCAAATAAATTTATTAATCCAAAAATCATAGCTAAAAATAAAATTCTTAATATAATTATTTGAACTTTTGATTTTTTAAATAAAAAAATATTAATAAGAACTAAAAGTGCTAAAATTTCAGAAAAAAAATAATCATTAAGATAAGATCTGAAATAACCAAAATATGATTCTGTTATAGAAAATGAGAGATTACTGTCAATACTAATTATCACAACAATATTTAACAATAACAGCAAAAACATGTATAATGATTGAATTCTTTGTATCATATTTATATTACTTTTAAGAAACATAAAATTATGTATTTAAATTGATTTAATAAATAATTGTATATTTACATTGATTATTATAATCATTCCCACAATTTCATATAACGAATTACATTCTTCAACATATTAAAATAAACTTAAACAATACAAATGTTTGAAATATCCGCATTAAAAGAAAAAAAAATTGCTGAATTACAAGAGATTGCATCTAAACTTGGCATAGATAAGATTACTGGATTAAAAAAAATGGATCTAGCCTATAAAATCATTGATCATTATGCTGTAAATCCTAGTTCAGCTAATGACGAAAAAAAACTTGAAACAAACATTTCTTCTGAGAAGAAAGATTCAAAAAATGAAATAAAAAATGAGGTTATAAAACCAAAAGAAGCTTCTAAGGAACCTTTGCCAGTAAAAAGTAATAAACTTCCTCACAAGCCTAACAAATTTGTTAGAAAAGAAAGAAACCATAACCAGGACAATAGAAATAGATATAAAGAACCTGACTTTGAATTTGATGGAATAATCGAAAGTGAAGGAGTTTTAGATATTATGCAAGAGGGATATGGATTTTTAAGATCTTCTGATTACCACTATTTAACTTCTCCTGATGACATTTATGTTTCTCAATCTCAAGTTAGATTATTTGGTTTAAAAACTGGAGATACCGTATTAGGGCATGTAAGACCACCAAAAGAGGGAGAAAAATATTTTCCTTTAATAAAAGTTTCTTAAATAAATGGTTTAAGTCCTAATATTGTTAGGGATAGGGTTTCGTTTGAACATTTAACTCCTTTGTTTCCAAATGAAAAATTTAATATTGCTGAAAAAAGCAGTACAGTTTCAACTCGAATAATGGATTTGTTTTCCCCAATCGGAAAGGGACAAAGAGGTATGATAGTTTCTCAACCTAAAACTGGTAAAACAATGTTGTTAAAAGACGTTGCAAATGCAATTGCAGCTAATCATCCTGAAGTTTATCAAATAATACTTATTAATTGATGAAAGACCTGAAGAGGTTACTGATATGCAAAGAAATGTTAAAGGAGAGGTAGTAGCCTCTACTTTTGACGAACCTGCTGACAGACATGTAAAAGTGGCTAATATTGTTTTAGAAAAAGCTAAAAGATTAGTTGAGTGTGGCCATGATGTAGTAATACTTTTAGATTCTATAACTAGACTTGCTAGGGCATACAATACTGTTCAACCAGCTTCTGGAAAAATATTAAGTGGTGGAGTAGATGCTAATGCTCTTCATAAACCCAAAAGATTTTTTGGAGCAGCAAGAAATATTGAAGGAGGAGGATCTCTTTCTATTATAGCTACTGCATTAACTGAAACGGGTTCTAAAATGGATGAGGTGATTTTTGAAGAATTCAAAGGAACAGGTAATATGGAACTTCAATTAGACAGAAGAATTTCTAATAGAAGAATATTTCCTGCAATTGACTTGGTCTCTTCAGGAACGAGACGTGATGATTTGTTATTAGATAAAAATACTATCCAAAGAATGTGGGTAATGAGGAAATATCTAGCAGATATGAATCCAGTCGAAGCGATGGAATTTATCAATGATAGAATTCAGAGATCACTCAATAATGAGGAGTTTCTTATTTCAATGAATTCTTAATTATAAAAAAATTATAAAGAAGAAACTTGCTTTGTTAGCTTAGATTTAAGATTGGCTGCTTTATTAGCATGAATAATGTTATTCTTTACTAATTTATCAAGCATAGAAACTACAGACGGTAAAAGTTTGTTAGCTTCTTTCTTAGCACTTAAATCTTTAAGCTTTTTAATAGCGTTTCTAGTTGCTTTATGCTGTACCTTATTTCTAAGTTTTACAGCTTCATTTCTTCTAATTCTTTTTAACGCTGATTTATGATTAGCCATATTATTTATTTAGTAGCCCGTAGGGGAATCGAACCCCTCTTACCAGGATGAAAACCTGGCGTCCTAGCCGATAGACGAACGGGCCTTTAAAACGAATGCAAATGTAATTGAAAGGTACAAACTTGCAACTAATTTTTTTATTTATAATTAAATCAATAAGCCTTTGCAAATAGTACTCTTGTGAGGACGGCTTATTTGAATAGATACATTTCCAGTCTCTTTAACTCAATTTATCGGAATACATCTAATAGTTGCTTTTGTTTCTCTTTTAATTTCTTCTTCCGTTTCATTAGTTCCATCCCAATGAGCTGAACAAAACCGCCTTCATTTGATTTAATTAGCTTTAAACTCATCATAAGTATTTACTTCCTAGTATTATTTCAGTAAATGTTCTTTGCCTTATTAATAATTTAGTCTGAATGTCGTTAACTAAAAAATCGATTTACAATAAACTTATCAAAGTCTAGTGTTTCTTTAACCATTCATCTCTTCTAAAATATTTCAAAGTTGAATTCTCTATAATCTTTTGGACCAATAGCTATTCTCATTGGAACTCCTTTAATTTCATGTTCATTAAACTTAAAGCCAGGCTTGTAAGTATCTCTTTTATCAAATAAAACACTAATTCCTTTGCTTTAATCTATTCAATTATCGTTTACTTTTAGCAAATTAATTAGAATCTCGTCAGATCTGTAATATTGGAATTATAACAACTTGAATAGGTGCTAGAATTTGGAGGAAGAACCAACCCTGGTCATCACTGATGTGTCATGATTAAAGCTCCCATCAATCTAGTTGAAACTCCCCATGATGTAGCCCAAACATATTCGAGTTCACCTGTTTATCTGCAAACTTAACATCAAATGCTTTGGCAAAATTTTGACCTAAAAAATGAGATGTCCCTGCCTGTAAGAGCCTTACCGTCTTGCATTAAGGCTTCAATACAATATGTCTCTTCTGCTCCAGCAAATCTTTCACTCTCTGATTTCAAGCCTTTGATTACTGGCATACCCATAAAGTTTTGAGCAAATTCAGCATAAATATTATTCATTTGTTCGGCTTCTTCTATAGCTTCTTCTTTTGTCGAATGAGCAGTGTGACCTTCTTGCCATAAAAACTCAGCAGTTCTTAAAAATAGTCTTGTTCTCATTTCCCATCTAACAACATTAGCCCACTGATTTATTAAAATAGGTAAGTCTCTGTAGGACTGAATCCAATTTTTATATGTATTCCAAATAATTGCCTCACTAGTTGGTCTAACAATTAATTCCTCTTCCAATTTAGCTTTTTCATCAACAATTAATTTTCCAGGATTTTTGTCATCGTTCTTTAGTCTGTAATGAGTAACTACAGCGCACTCTTTTGCAAATCCCTCTGCATTTTTTTCTTCTGCTTCAAATAAACTTTTTGGAACAAACAAGGGGAAATAAGCATTTTGATGACCAGTCTCTTTAAACATTTTATCGAGCTGAGATTGCATCTTTTCCCATATAGCATAGCCATAAGGTTTAATTACCATACAACCTCTAACTGAAGAGTTTTCAGCCAAGTCTGCCTTAACAACTAGTTCATTATACCATTTGGAGTAATCATCTTCTCTTTTAGTTAAATTTTTAGACATGAATTGGTATTGGCATAGTTATTGTTTAATTTTAAGTGTTGCTAAATTAATTAAATTATAAATATAATGAGATACTTAATATTATTACTTTTCACTTTATCTTTTGTTAGTTGTGGTCCATTAAATACTATTAACTCAAATAATAGTGATGGTATATATGGAAATAAAGCAGAAATAGCTAATAATAATGGTACATTTTATAAAAATTATTTTGAGCAAAAATCTGACGAATTAGGCATTAATACTTCTACTAATGATTCAATATTAACTGATGTAAATTCCTATTCATCAAATACAAATGTTGCATATAATAGTAATGGTTCTTGGGGAGATAATCCTTCATCTGTGAATATAATATTTAGAGACAGATACATATATTCACCATATATGGGCAATTATTCATATGGATATAATGGGTATAATAATCATTATATGTCTTATTGGTACAACCCTTACAATTATTGGAATAGATGGAATTACTCTCCATGGAGATTCAATTATCCTGGAATGGATAGGATATGGAAACCGATACGGATATGGCATGTGGAATAATTGGTGGCACCCATACTATAATGGTCCAGACTATAACGATCCATATTATTCAAGAAACCGATATTCCGGAGTTGCATATATGAACGGACGAAGAAGCTCTTTGTATTCTACAGATAATGGTATTATTGAAAAATCATCTAATTCTAAATCTATTACAAATTATAATGTTGGAAGAAACGAAAATAAAATTGTAAAATCAGGAACAAGTGATAAATCCGAAAAGATAGATCAAATCAAAAGCAGAAATATAAATAGAGTTTATTATGCTCTTAAAAATGCTCAAGGTGGAGTTTCTCCTGCCAGAGGATATCAGAACAGAGGAGAAATACTAAACAATGGCAATTCTAGCTCTGATAATAAATCAAGATCTTCAAAACCTAACTTTCAAACTACCAAGTATGGTGTAAAAACTAGATCATACGATGTTTCTAGGTCTAGCAAAGGATCTTTAAATAATAGCAGAGGTTATTCAAGAACTGAATTAAATAATTCAAATTCATCAAGTAACGTTAGGAGTTATTCAAGACCTGAATCAAGTTCTTCTAGTTCAAATAAATCTAGACCTTCTTATACACCACCTTCATCATCTTCAAGCTCTTCAAGATCTAGCGTTGGAAGTGTAAGCAGAAGTTCCACTTCAAGTTCAGGAAGTGTTTCCAGAGGAAAACGATAACTTTTATAAATGTTTTTGAAAAGAATTTCATTTTTTTTATTTATTTATTCTATTTCAATAAGTTCACAAACATTAAACGATGTTCTTGAATTTTCTATTGAGAATCCTATAGGAACAGCAAGATTTGAATCAATGGGAGGAGCATTTGGAGCTTTGGGAGGCGATCTTTCATCAATTAATATAAACCCCGCTGGTAGTGCTGTTTTTAATGATAATGAATATGGATTCACTATTGCAATAGAAAAAAAAACTAACAAGACTGTCTTTTTTAATAATACTCAAAATGAAGACACCAATAACTTTTCATTTAATCAGGGAGGTGCTATTTGGATACTAAAAAATTATGGAGGAGGTAATATCAATAAAATTTCTTTTGGAATTAATGTACAGACGAATAAATCCTACAAAAACAATTTTTTAATAAAAGGACGAAATAATAATAATTCAGTAGATAGTTTTTTTCTTAACAATTCATCTGGACTTTCTCCGGAAATTTTAAATACAGGAAACCAAGATATTTCTGGAGCTTACAGAAATTTGGGAGAATTTTATGGGTTTTCTGCTCAGCAAGCTTTTCTTGCTTACCAAGCCTATCTCATTAATTATGATGATAATTTAAGTCAATTTTACTCAATTGCTGAATATAATAATGGTGTAAATCAAGAACATTTAAGTGAATCTAAAGGATATAATAACAAGTATAATTTAAATATCGGAATTCAATATAAAGAAGATTATTACTTTGGATTTAATATCAATACTCATGACATATATATGGAAAAGTATTTAAATCATTATGAAACTAATTTTGATGATGAGTTCTGCAATAAAATCTATTTTATTTCAAAACAATTTAACAACTCAAGGAGAAGGTTTGTCATTTCAAATTGGAGCTATACGTAAATTCAACAATTTAAGGTTAGGGGTTTCTTACCACTCGCCTACCTGGTTTAGTTTATGGGACCAAACTTCTCAATATTTAGAAACTCAATCTGTAGATATAGATAATACTAGTTACACTGATATTATAAATCCAAAAATAACAAACATTTATCCTAAATATAGAATCACTACACCATCAGCCTTGACTTTTAGCTCGGCAATTATTTTAGGTAAGTTTGGTCTAGTTAGTATTGATCTAGAAAAAAAAGATTTTTCTAAAATAAAATTAAAACCAAATAGAGATTTTAATCAAATTAATGATGAAATTAATACTTCATTACAAAACACATTAAATTTAAGATTAGGTTCAGAATTTAGAATCAATAAGTTGAGCCTAAGAGCTGGTTATAACAAAAACCAAAGCCCTTATAAAAAATCTTTTTCAATTAAAGATTCTAATTCATATGCTTTTGGAATTGGTTTAGATTTTGGTAATACGCTTTTAAACCTTTCTCACAAAACAATTGAATCCGAGAAAAATCATCAATTATTTGATACTGGTTTAACTGATTCTGCACTTATTAATACCACTAATTCTATATCCTCACTATCAATTATTTTTAAATTTTAGAAATCATTTATTAACTATACTATTAATTAATTTTTAATTATTTTTGCAATCAGATTTATATTAATATGAAATACGAAAAATTTTTTGAAGAACAATTAGATCTTGTTGGTGATGATCACCTAAGTTCTTCAGCTGATACGCCATTAAGAGAAGATGCTTTTGAAATGACTGATGAAGAAAAAATTTCAGTTATTGAAAAAAATGTACATAACATTTTAGAAACATTAGGAATGGACCTTACTGACGATAGCTTAAAAGGAACACCTAAAAGGGTTGCAAAAGCTTATGTTAAAGAACTTTTTGGGGGACTTAATCCTAAAAATATGCCAAAAGCTTCAACATTTGATAATAAGTACTTATACAAAGAAATGTTAGTTGAGAAGAACATAACAGTATATTCTACATGTGAACACCATTTATTACCAATATATGGAAAAGCACACGTTGCCTACTTTTCTAAAGGTAATGTAATAGGTCTATCTAAAATGAATAGAATTGTTGATTATTTTGCAAAGCGTCCTCAAGTACAAGAAAGATTGACTATTCAAGTAGTTAGAGCTTTACAAAAAGCACTTGGAACTGAAGATGTAGCATGTGTTATTGATGCTAAACATTTATGTGTGAATTCAAGAGGAATTAAAGATATTGATTGTAGTACTGTAACAGCTGAATTTGGAGGCAAGTTCAAAGATAATAATGTCAAAAGAGAATTTTTAGATTATATTCGTAATGAATAGATGAAATAATTTGAAATGATTTCAAACTACGCCAAAGATTTAAAACTACACAACTCCTTAACTGGCAAAAAAGAAAAGTTTTTACCAATTGATAAAAACAATGTTGGCATGTACGTTTGTGGCCCTACTGTATACAATAATGCACACTTAGGGAATTGTAGAACGTTTATCTCATTTGACTTAATTTATAGATATTTAATTCATCTAGGTTATAATGTTAGATATGTAAGAAATCTGACTGATGTAGGTCATTTAGAAAATGATGATGATAATGGAGAAGATAAAGTTTCCAAAAAAGCAAGGCTAGAAAACATAGAGCCAATGGAAGTTGTACAAAAATATACATTAGACTTTCATAACACATTAAAAAAGCTAAACACAATTCCTCCAAGTATAGAACCAAGTGCAACTGGACATATAATTGAACAAATTGAAAGTATAAAACAAATCCTAGAGTCTGGTTTCGCTTACGAAAAAAATGGATCTGTATATTTTGATATTTTAAAGTTTAATAAGTCTAAAACTTACGGAAAGTTAAGTGGAAGAAAAATTGAAGAAATGCTAAACCAGTCTAGATCGCTTGATGGATTTTCAGATAAGAAGAATCCTCAGGATTTTGCATTATGGAAAAAAGCTGAAAAAAATCATATTATGTTTTGGGATTCACCCTGGGGAAAAGGATTTCCAGGTTGGCATCTCGAATGCACTTCTATGAGTAAAAAATATCTTGGCAAATATTTCGATATTCATGGTGGAGGAATAGACTTAAAATTTCCTCATCATGATTGTGAAATTGCTCAATCTGAAGCAATAGACGGAAACAATCCTGCTAAATTTTGGATGCACACAAATATGCTGACATTAAATGGAAAAAAAATGTCAAAATCAATAGAGAATTTTATTTTGCCTAATGAAGTTTTTAATGGAAATAATGAAATTTTAAGTAAATCATTTAGTCCAAATGTTGTTAAATTCTTTATTTATCAAGCTCATTACAGAAGTGTTTTAGATTTGAGTAACGATGCTTTACTAGCTTCAGAAAAAGGATTTAAAAAACTAATGAGTGGATTTGCGCTAATTTCTAAGTTAGAGCATAATAATAAGGCTTCAGATTTTAATGTAGATCTTTGGATTAGTAAATGTTATTCAAAAATGAATGACGATTTTAATACTCCGATGTTAATAGCTGAATTATTTGACAGTATTAAATTTATTAATAATGTGAATATAAATGCTAAAAATTTAAACACTAATGATAAAGAAAAATTAATAACAACTTTTAATAATTTATTGTTTAATGTTTTAGGATTTAATGAAGAGGTTGAAGATTCTAAAAAAAGTAATTCTTCTGATGAATTAATTAGTTTACTCATTAAAATAAGAAATCAGGCTAGGTCTAATAAAGACTTTAAATTATCCGATCAAATCAGAGACGACTTATTAAAAATAGGCGTTCAATTAAATGATGAACAAAATAGCTCTTCATATAAATTGATATGATTAAAAATATTGTTCTTTATCCAATTCTTTTAATAATTAAAATTTACCAAACTGTATTATCTCCAATACTACCCTCTACATGCAGGTATTCTCCAACATGTTCAGAATATACTAAACAATCGTTAATTAAATTCGGTTTAATAAAGGGGGGAATGATAAGTCTTAAAAGAATTATAAAATGTAATCCTTGGGGAGGAAATGGATATGATCCTATCCCCTAAAAAATATATAAAAACACAATTATGATGATATTTAAAATAAATTGGGGACCAAATGAAGTTTTTTTAAACTTAGGACCTTTAACAATTTACTGGTATAGTGTAATGTTTATCATTGCATTTTCATTGGGTTATTATATAGTTCAAAAAATATATGTTAATGATAACAAACCAATTGAACTAGTTGAACCTCTTTTTATATATGTAGTTTTCGGGACTTTGCTTGGAGCTAGATTGGGTGAAGTATTTTTTTACAACTGGGAGTATTTTCAAAATAATTTAATTGAAATATTATTGCCAATAAAAAAAGATATTGACAGTTCAATGTTATTTGGAATAATTGATGGCTATAAATTCGTTGGATATAGAGGATTAGCAAGT
>CALJVK010000028.1 GCA_937773465.1 uncultured Flavobacteriaceae bacterium
GTATATGCCGAAAGGTCTGGTTGATTTTTAGGGTTAACTTTAAAAACCTCATTTTCTCTTTTTAATACTTGTAAACCCATGTATGCACTTCCTAGATCTCCTGAAACAACTAAAAGATCATTTTCTTTAGCTCCAGATCTTTTAGTAATAGTTTTATTGATAGAGTATCCAATTGCAGTTATGCTAATTATCAATCCTTTATTAGAGCTGGTAGTGTCGCCTCCTACAAGATCAATTTTGAATTTTTTACAGGCTGCACGTATGCCTAAATAAAGCTCCTCAACAGATTCAAGACTAAATCTATTTGAAAGAGCAATACTTACTGTTATCTGAGAACAAATGCCATTCATTGCAAATATGTCTGAAAGATTTGCAATAACAGCTTTATAGCCCAAATGCTTTAAAGGAGTGTAGCCTAAATCAAAGTGAACTCCTTCAACCAGCATGTCAGTAGAAACCAATACTTTATTTGTTTTGAAATCCAAAACTGCTGCATCATCTCCAATACCTAAATCGGTAGAATCGTTCACAATTTCAAAAGTCTTGGTGATTTCTTCAATTAACTTAAACTCCCCTAATTTAGAGATTGAGGTTAAATCATTGTTTTTATTTTCTTTTTCCAATTTATTTTTTTTGCAAATATAATTTAATTGGCATTATTATTGAATCTAATATTACAATAAACTAAATGAGGTAATCTAACGAATTGTTAAGGTTAAAAAACATAAATAGAGTATATTTGCAAAATATTTTAGTTAATAAAAATGATTAAGGTTTCACAACAAGCAAAATCTGAGGTTATCAAATTAATGGAAGCTGATGGTTTTAGCTACCTAGACGATTTTGTAAGAGTTGGTGTTAAAAGTGGAGGTTGCTCAGGATTATCATATGATTTGAATTTTGATAAAAAAATTAATCAGGATGATAAAATATATGAAGATAATGGAGTAAAAATACTTGTAGATAAAAAAAGTTTTTTATACTTAATTGGAACCACTCTTGAATTCTCAGGAGGATTAAATGGCAAAGGTTTTGTCTTTAATAATCCTAATGCAAATAGAACGTGTGGATGCGGTGAAAGCTTTTCATTATAAATTAATAATATGGCATATACAGAAGAGGAGTTAAAAAAAGAATTAGAAACTAAGGAGTATGAATATGGTTTTTATACAGACATAGAGTCTGAAACATTTCCTGTTGGACTAGACGAATCTATTGTAAAAGCAATTTCAAAGAAAAAGGAAGAGCCAGAATGGATGACGGAATGGAGGCTAGAAGCCTATAAAGTTTGGAAAAGCATGGAGGAACCAGACTGGGCAAACGTAAAGTATCAAAAACCAGACTTTCAAGCAATTGCCTATTACTCAGCTCCAACTGTTGTAGACCCTAACAAAACACTTGACGATGTTGATCCCGACTTATTGGCGATGTACAAGAAATTAGGCATCTCGGTAGATGAACAAAAAAAGATGAATAACGTTGCAATGGATATTGTAGTTGACTCTGTATCGGTTGCCACCACTTTTAAAAAGACTTTAGGAGAAAAAGGGATTATTTTTATGAGCATCTCCGAGGCCATTAAGGAACATCCTGAACTCGTTAAAAAATATATTGGAACCGTTGTTCCTACAACAGATAATTACTATGCAGCGCTTAATAGTGCGGTATTTAGTGATGGCAGTTTTTGCTACATCCCTAAAGGAGTAAGATGCCCAATGGAACTGTCTACTTATTTTAGAATAAATCAAGCAGGTACTGGGCAATTTGAAAGAACTTTAGTTATTGCAGATAAAGACAGTTATGTTAGTTATCTAGAAGGATGTACAGCCCCATCTAGAGACGAAAATCAATTACATGCTGCGGTTGTTGAATTAGTTGCATTAGATCAGGCCGAAATTAAATACTCTACAGTTCAAAACTGGTTTCCGGGTAATAAGAATGGTAAAGGAGGGGTTTTTAATTTTGTTACTAAAAGAGGAATTTGTCATAAAAACTCTAAAATATCTTGGACTCAAGTTGAGACTGGTTCGGCAGTAACATGGAAATATCCATCCTGTATATTAAAAGGTGATAATAGTGTGGGAGAGTTTTATTCTATTGCTGTTACTAATAACTACCAGCAGGCTGACACAGGAACCAAAATGATACATTTAGGTAAAAACACAAAAAGTACAATTATTTCAAAAGGAATTTCTGCAGGAAAATCTCAAAATAGCTACAGAGGATTAGTGCAAATTAATTCAAGAGCTGAAAATGCAAGAAATTTTTCTCAGTGTGACTCGTTACTTATGGGGAATAAATGTGGCGCACATACTTTCCCTTACATAGAGGTTAAAAATAAAACTGCAATGGTTGAACATGAAGCTTCAACAAGTAAAATTGGTGAAGATCAAATTTTTTATTGCAATCAAAGAGGAATTGACACTGAAAAAGCAATTGCATTAATTGTTAATGGATTTAGTAAAGAAGTATTAAATAAGCTGCCTATGGAATTTGCTGTAGAAGCTCAAAAATTATTAGAAATTTCACTTGAAGGATCAGTGGGATAATTTAAATATAAAATATGTTAAGTATAGACAATTTACACGCAAGTGTTGAAGGAAAATCGATTCTAAATGGAATAAATTTAGATGTTAAAGCTGGTGAAATTCATGCGATTATGGGTCCAAATGGATCTGGTAAAAGTACTTTGTCTTCAGTTATAGCTGGAAACGAAGATTACGAAGTTACAAAGGGTGATATTGTTTTTAAAAATGAAAACATAATTGAACTTTCTGCAGAAGAAAGAGCTCACAAAGGTATTTTTATGTCATTTCAGTATCCTATTGAAATACCAGGTGTCACTGTGACTAACTTCATCAAAACAGCTATAAATTCAAATTTAAAAGCAAGAGGTGAAAGTGAAATGCCAGCAAATAAAATGTTGAAAAAAATTAGAGAAAAAGCTGAGCTTTTAGAAATTGATTCGAGATTTTTATCAAGATCTTTAAACGAAGGCTTTTCTGGAGGAGAAAAAAAGAGAAATGAAATTTTCCAGATGGCAATGCTTGAACCTAGTCTTTCTATTTTAGATGAAACAGATTCAGGTCTTGATATTGATGCTCTTAAAGTAGTCGCTAACGGAGTTAATAAGCTTAAAAACAAAGACAATGCAGTAATTGTTATTACTCATTATCAAAGATTATTAGATTATATTATCCCTGACTTTGTTCACGTTCTCCACGAAGGTAAAATTGTTAAATCTGGAGATAAAAGTTTGGCACATGAGTTGGAGGAAAAAGGGTACGATTGGATTAAATAAAAAACAATGTCATTACAAGAAAAATTAATTTCATCATTTTTAGCATTTGAGCTTGATATTAACATTCAATCTCCTGTTCATAATATCAGGACTAGAGCTTTGAAAGAGTTTGAAAAATTAGGATTCCCTAATAAAAAATTAGAAGCATGGAAATACACTTCTTTAAAAAATGTATTAAAAGAAGATTATACTATTTTTTCGAAGAAAAAAAATGTACTTGAATTTAAAAATATCCAAGATTATTTTATTGATAATACAGAGACATATAAGTTAGTATTTGTTGATGGTTCTTTTGATCCATTTCTTTCTCAAACCAGCCACGACGGAGTAGATATTTGTATTCTTTCTGCTGCGTTAACAAAACCCGTTTATTCAAAAGTAATTTCAAAATACTTTGATAGTTCAATTAATAAAAAAGACTCCTTGTCTTTATTAAATACTGCTTTTTCTAAAGAAGGAGTATATATTCATATTCCTAAAAACAAAGTATTAGAAAAGCCTGTTGAAGTTATTCACTTTGCAACAGGGAATGAAGCTGCTTTAATGTTACAGCCTAGAAACTTAATAGTTCTTGAAGAAAACTCTCAAGCTGAAATAATCGAAACACATCAAAGTTTAACAGATAATCCTATTTTTACAAACTGCGTTACAGAAATATTTGTTGGAGAAAATGCTCATTTAGATTATTATAAAATTCAAAATGACAAATTAACTTCATCTCTAATAGACAATACTTACATTTCTCAAGAAAAAAAGAGTATTGCTAAAGTTCATACTTTTTCTTTTGGAGGTAAATTGACAAGAAATAATCTAAATTATTTTCAAAAAGGATCCTATATAGATTCTATAATGAAAGGAATTACTATTATTGATGAAAATCAATTGGTTGATCACCACACTCTTGTAGATCATGCAAAACCGAACTGCGAAAGTCATCAAGATTATAAAGGTATTTATTCTGGAAAATCCACTGGCGTTTTTAATGGTAAAATTGTTGTTGATAAAATTGCTCAAAAAACAAATGCGTTCCAGAAAAACAATAATATTCTTCTTACAGATAAATCCACTATTAATTCGAAACCTCAACTAGAGATTTTTGCAGATGACGTAAAATGTTCACACGGATGCACAATTGGACAACTGGATCAAGATGCTTTATTTTATTTAAGAGCTAGAGGAATTCCTAAAAAAGAAGCAGAAGCATTACTAACATTTGCATTCGCTAATAACGTACTTGAGAGTGTCAACATTCCGTCTGTTAAATCGAGAATAAAAAAAATAATTGCAAACAAACTAGGGGTTGACTTAGGCTTTGATCTTTAATTATGGCTTTTAATGTAAATAAAATTAGAGAAGATTTTCCAATACTTAAAAGAAAAGTAAATGGCTATCCTCTGGTTTATTTCGATAATGCTGCAACAAGTCAAAAACCAAAGCAAGTCATCAACAGTATTGTAAATTATTATGAAAATTACAATTCAAATATTCACAGGGGAGTTCATAGTATAAGTCAAGAAGCTACTGATGCTTATGAAGGAGCTAGAAAAAAAATTCAAAAACATTTTAATGTTAAAAATTCTAATGAAATTATTTTAACATCTGGAACAACTCACTCAATAAATTTAGTTGCAAATGGTTTCACAGAGCTTCTTAATAATGATGATGAAATTTTAATTTCTGAACTTGAACATCATTCGAATATTGTTCCTTGGCAAATGATGGCTGAGAAAAATGGAGTAAAAATTAAGGTAATCCCATTAACTAGTAACGGCGAGCTTAACTATGATTCATTTTTAGATCTTCTTTCTAAAAAAACAAAGTTAGTTTTTGTTAATCATGTGTCTAACGCACTTGGAACAATTAATCCAATAAAATCAATTATATCAAAGGCACACGATTATGGTGCTGCAGTTTTGATTGATGGAGCCCAAGCTAGTTCTCACATAAAAACTGATTTACAAGAATTAGATGTTGATTTTTACACAACTTCAGCTCATAAATTATGTGGCCCTACTGGAATTGGAATGTTATTTGGCAAAAAAGAATGGTTGAATAAAATACCCCCATATCAGGGTGGAGGTGAAATGATTTCTGAAGTTACTTTTGAAAAAACAACATATGCTGAACTTCCGCATAAATTTGAAGCCGGAACACCAAATATTGTAGGAGCAATTGGATTTGGAGTGGCATTAGATTATTTAAATCATATAGGTTTTGATGATATAGAGTCATATGAATCTGAACTTTTAAGCTATGCTACTACTAAATTAAAAGAAATTCCAGAGCTTAAAATATATGGTGAAGCAAAGAATAAAACCTCTGTAATTTCATTTAATGTTGGCGAACTTCATTCGTACGACATAGGTACAATTCTAGATAAATTTGGAATTGCCGTTAGGACAGGACAGCACTGTGCACAGCCGGTTATGGACTATTTTGGAATTTCTGGCACTGTAAGAGCTTCATTCTCTTTTTATAATACTAAAGAAGAAATTGATTATTTCTGTAAATCGCTAGAAAGAGCAATAGCAATGTTAAGCTAATTTGTATCTTTGAAATAGATAGTTATAATATGGAAATAATAGATGTTCAAAATGAAATTATTGAAGAATTTTCTCTTTTTGAAGATTGGATGCAACGTTATGAATACATGATAGAGCTTGGAAAATCAATCGATTTAATCGACTCTTCTCATAAAATTGATTCTAATTTAATAAAAGGATGTCAAAGTAAATTGTGGCTTCATGCTGAACTTAATGAAAATAAATTAATTTTTAAAGCCGATAGTGAGGCCATTATAACAAAAGGAATTGCCGCTGTGTTATTAAGAGTTTTTTCAAATCAAACTCCAAAAAGTATTTTAGAAGCTAACATAGAATTTATTGATAAAATTGGATTAAAAGAACATTTATCTCCAACTAGGGCTAATGGACTTTTATCAATGATTAAACAAATAAAATATTATGCTTTAGCATTTAACAAAAACTAATATTATGGATGCAAACGAATTAGGAGAAAAAATAGTAAAAGCTCTCAAAACAGTATACGACCCTGAAATTCCTGTAGATGTTTATGAACTTGGGTTAATTTACGATGTCTTTGTAAATGAAGATAACCATGTTAAAGTTTTAATGACTCTGACAACTCCAAATTGCCCTGTAGCAGAAAGTCTTCCACTTGAAGTTGAAGACAAAGTTAGATCGGTTGAGGAAGTGGTTGAAGCAAAGGTTGAACTTACGTTTGACCCACCATGGACTAGAGATCTTATGAGTGAAGAAGCTAAATTAGAACTTGGATTTTTATAATGCCTCAAGAAATAATAAATAGAGTTGCTAAAAGCAAATTAAAAACTATTGATCTAGATTTTTTCTGTCCTAAAACAGAAAGAATTTCATTTGATATTAAACCTTGGTTAAAAGATGAGCTATTTCTTTTAGAAAAAGACTTTAGAAAAAAAGTGAATAATTTCGAATGGCAAAACTTTAATAATAAAGCAGTTTTTATAACATGCTCAAATGATGCTATAATTCCTGATTGGGCTTTTATACTTGTAAGCTCCAAACTTAATGATCAAGGAGTATCAAATGTGATTGGATCAAAGGAAGTTTTAGATATCAAATTAATAACTGATTCATTAAATGCTTTTGATTTTTCAATATATAAAGATAAACCTGTAATTATCAATGGTTGTTCTGATCAAAAAATTCCACTTTCTGCATACTCTGTGTTATTAGAAAAATTACAGCATCATGCAAAAAGTATAATGTTTGGAGAAGCATGTTCATCTGTGCCTATTTATAAATCATAAAATAAATCCATTTTGAAACTAAAAATATATCATCTCCTATCTTTACTATTTATTAGCACTCTTGTGTTTTCTCAAGATGAAATTGAAGACAAAAAATGGAAAAAATCAGGAAATGCAGTTTTTTTAGTCAATCAATCTAGTTTCAGTAATTGGACCTCAGGAGGTCAAAGTAGTATTTCTGGAACACTTAAAGTTGATTACAACTACAATTACTCTGATAATGGTTGGGCTTGGGATACAAAGATCTTTAGTAATTTTGGATTAAATAAAATAAGTGGAAGTGAGTTTTTAAAAAAAACAGATGATAGAATTGAAGTTAATTCAGTTTTAGGAAAAAAATTCAATAATGATGTTATTGGAAAATGGAGTTATTCAAGTTTTTTTAATTTTCAAACTCAATTTGCTAAAGGTTATAGATTTGGGAAAGATTCAAATGGAAATCCTAATAGAACTGAAAAGTCAAGGTTTTTTTCCCCTGCTACATTACAGCTTGGAGTAGGACTCTACTGGAAAAAAAGTAAGGATTTTTGGGTAAACGTTGCTCCTATGACAGGAAAATTGATTTTAGTAAATAGATTTTTTACTGAAACCTTAAACGAAAATGAAACTTACTTTGGAGTTAAAAAAGGAGGGAATAGCAGATTTGAACTAGGAGCTTCAGTCAGAGCTTATTATAAATCTGAGATTTTTAAAAATATTAATTTAGAAAATAGATTAAGTTTATATTCTGACTATTTAGACAGACCTCAAAATGTAGATTTTGATTGTACCTTTAATTTTGTCATGAAAGTAAATCAATATATTTCAACGAATTTAATTTTCCAATTTGTCTATGACGACAATGAAATAAAAAGAGTTCAGATCAGAGAGGTTCTTGGACTAGGATTGAATATCGACTTAAGTAATATCAGGATATAAAAATGCGTTGTACGGAAATCTGGTAACATGTATTTTTCTAATTTCCTTGTAGACATCTCTTCTAAAATTATTTACATCGTCTTTATTTAAAGCAGACATAAAAAATACTTTGTTGTACTTTTTTCTTAAACTTTTCTTTAAGCTCTCAATACTGTTTTTTTCATAATCCATATCGTTTACATCTTCAACAATCTGTTTGTTGTCCATAAACTTATCTATTTTATTAAAAACCATAATAAAGGGCTTTTCGCCTGAGTTTATTTCATTTAATATCAAATTTACAGATTCAATATGATCATTATAATTTGAGTGTGAAATATCTACTACATGAATAAGCAAATCTGCTTCTGTTATCTCAGTTAAAGTGCTTTTAAAAGAATCTACTAATTGAGTTGGTAATTTTCTTATAAAACCTACTGTATCAGTTAGCAAAAAAGGCATGTTTTCAATAACAACTTTTCTAACTGTTGTGTCTAAGGTTGCAAATAGCTTGTCCTCTGCAAACACTTTAGCTTTAGAAATAGAATTCATTAGTGTTGATTTACCAACATTTGTATAACCAACAAGGGCAACTCTAACAAGCGAACCCCTATTCCCTCTTTGAGTAGACATTTGCTTGTCTATTGTGACTAACTTCTTTTTAAGTAAATTAATTTTATTTCTAACTATCCTTCTATCTGTCTCTATCTCTGTTTCACCAGGACCTCTCATTCCAATACCACCTTTTTGTCGTTCTAAGTGAGTCCAAAGCCCTTTTAGTCTGGGTAAAATATATTGATATTGTGCAAGCTCAACTTGATTTCTAGCATAACTGGTTTGTGCTCTTTGAGCAAAAATGTCAAGAATAAGTCCAGTTCTATCAACAATTTTACATTTTAAAAATTTTTCGATATTTGCCTGTTGAGCTGGACTAAGCTCATCATCAAAAATTACGGAATTTATGTCGTGTATTTTAATGTAGCTTGATAGTTCTTCCATTTTTCCCTTTCCTAAAAAAGTTTTAGGATCTGGGGAACTCATTTTTTGTGTAAATCTTTTAACAACAGTTCCTCCAGCGGTATATGTTAGAAAATTTAATTCATTTAAATATTCTTCTGATACAAGCTTTGGTTGATCAAGGGTAATAATTCCTACTAGAACAGTGCGTTCTAAGCTTACGGATGATTTTTCAATCATTATTTATTAAAATTATTTTTAAAATACTTCAATTCAACTGAATTACCATCAAATTCCGCATAAGAATAGTATGAAATCCAATCTCCTAGATTAAAATATTTAGCATTATTATTTAAAGTTACTTCTAAGGGCATGTGCCTATGTCCAAAAATAAAATAATCATAATCAATTTGAGTTAATTTTCTTTTAGCATATTGCACAAGCCATTCATTATCATCACCCTTATACACAAGATCATCAACTCCTGAAATAAGTTTATTTTTAGTAGAAAGATATTGGGCTAGACTAACGCCAATATCAGGATGAATCCATTTAAATAAAAATTTACAAAGTGAATTTGAAAAAACTTTTTTCATTCTTTTAAAACCTATATCACCGGGACCTAAACCGTCTCCGTGTCCAATTAGAAATTTTTTATTAGAAATTGAAAAATTTTGAGGCTTATTAAAAACCGAAATATTAAGTTCTTCTTCAAAATAACCATTCATCCATAAGTCATGATTCCCAACAAAAAAATAAATTTTAATTCCTGAATCTGACAGTTCTGCTAATTTACCAAGTGTCCTAACAAAACCTTTAGGAACTACTTTTTTATATTCAAACCAAAAATCAAATAAGTCGCCTAATAAAAAAATGACTTTTGCATCATGCTTAATTAAATCAAGCCAATTAACAAATCTTTTTTCACGAACTAAGCTACTTGCATGATCTGGAGCTCCAAGATGATTATCAGATGAAAAATATATTTTTTCACCTTCTTTTAAGTCTATATTAATAAAACTATTGATCACTTTCATACCAATTAGCAAATGAAGATTCTGTTTCTTGCAATTTAAGGGAATGAAGTGAAATATGAGCAGGAAGACGTTTTTTAATTTTATGTGCAAAATCGATAACCAGTAGCTCACAAGTTGGCTGGTAGTCAGCTAAAATCACCTTATGACCACTATTCTTTAAAGTAAGTGCTAATTCTTTGTGAGGAGTATTTTTGTTAAAAACTGTTGCATGATCAAAAACGTCGACAACCTCTTCCTTCACTATTTTTTTTAAATCACTGAAATCAATAACCATCCCAAATTTTACATTATTAGAATCATCATTAGGAAATCCAATAACTGTGACAAAAAGCTTGTAACTGTGTCCATGAACATTTCTACACGCCCCGTCATACCCATACAAAGCATGTCCTGTTTCAAAATTAAACTGTTTAGTAATTCTAATCTTGTTCATGAATTTTAATTTAGTACAAAAGTAAAAGATTCCGTTAGATTACCTTCTCAAAGCAATAAAAAGGTTTATCACTTTGTTTTCTAAAGTATATTTCTCCTAATTTTTCAAATCCCAAGTTAGAATAAAAAACATTATTAAAAGGGTTTCCACTGAAGGTGTCTAACCTAATAGATTTAAAATTATTAGCCTTTGCAAACTCAAAAGAAAAAGACATTAATTGTTTAGCATAACCCAATTTTTGATAATCAGGATCCACTGCAAGCCTGTGTAAATAAAGATTATTTTTATTTGGAGTTAACCACTTCACGTTTGAATAAAACTCATCCATTTTATAAGAAATCACTAAACAACCAATCAATTTATTTTTTATTTCAAGTACGTACAAATTTTGATTTAAAATATCTTTCTCAAAAGTTTCAATATTTGGATAGTGCTCATTCCACTGAAATATTTTATTTGAAATCATAAAAACAGCACATGCTTTTGTTATTTCAATTATTCTGTCCAAATCATTTGTTGTTGCTTTTCTAATCATATAACTAGTAGATTAAATTACCGTAATAATCAATATTAACATTTGAAAAAGGATCAATCATTTTATCTACTAAAACTGAAAACTCTCCTCTTGAAATAGTTCGTTCTAAACTAAAATTAGATAAGCTATAGCTTTTCCATACTTTTAAATATTCAGATTCACTTGAAAATGAATCTCCATTAATTTCGTTAATCCAATTTAAAATATTTTTAATTGATACTATTTCAGGTAAAGAAATCTGATTAGATTTAAACATTACCCAATTATCTAAGTAAATATCGTTTTTATCCAATTTAGCATTTGGATAAAAAAGAGTTTTATTTTCCCACCCTATATTTAACCCCTCAGATCTTAAAATACCACATGCCCCAATTTTCTGATAACTTATGAAATTTAAATCCTCACTGGCAACATCAACATACGGTAATATGTATCCGTTATTTTTTAAAATCTCTAACTGCACATCTCTTGTATTGATTTGATCGATGTTTTTGTTATTTATGATTGCTAAAGCAGCTAAAATTCCTGAGGCTTGACCTATCTGCATCACAACGGGTTGTAGTCTAGTAGTTCCATTCACAAGGTTAGAGACAGAAATAGATTTTTCAATGACAATAAAATTATCAATGTTTTCGGGAATTAAGCTGCCCATTGGAACAGAGTAAGATGGAACAGGATAAAAATCAAGTTCAGGAAGATTAGAGTAATTTGAATAAGCACCATGATGATGGTCAATTGGATAATCTCCAACGGCAATTCCTGTTCTATAAATTGAATTTTGTTGAGAATAAGGAGATTTAATATCGTTTAATGTTAAAGTAACCTTTCCAATTGACCTTCTTGATTCTCTGTGATATGGTATAAGTGGAAATCCATCTTTTGTAGAGTATTGGTCATAATCTAAAGATAAATTACTAAACCCCATTTCCGTTTGAATAAAATATAAAAATCTTAATGATTTTTGTTTAGCTTTTTCATAATTAAAAAAGCGCCGCTCATCATTCATTTCTATTGAATTTATGTAATAATCGTTTCCGTTTATAGGCCAATTAATCATATATTTTTTGTTGGGGAGCTCTCCATAACTTATCAATTTTTCTTTAGACCATAAGATTTTAACTGTTTTGTCACATTCACCAGAATCATATGAGCAAATAAATTCTTTTCTATTATAGTTTTTGGGCTTTGTAATTGTCATGTTTTTCCCAAAATCTTTCAAAATCATAGTATATGTTAAATCTTGAATGATATTATTCGAACGATCTGGGGCGATATCTTCATTAAACCTTTTAGTTGAGTCCATTCCAACAAAATAAGGAAGATTTAACATTGGAATTAAATCTCCTAATTCAGTTGCATCAATTAAAATTTTAGATTTATAAATTGAAGGATCTTTCTTTGTTTTAATACTAAAGTTTTCATTCTTGATTACTTCACTAACAGTTGTACTGTACAAAATTGTTAAATTTTTTTCTTGTTTAGCAATATCTTTAAGTATTCTATTCCCAACAGAGGGTTCGAACATTAAATTACTTACCCAACCAGTTTTAAGACTGTCCAAATGTCCATAATGAGAAACTAAACTGTCTCTGAATTCTTTTAAAAACCCAGAGGGCATTTTATAATTTCCGTCCATAGCGCTAACTCCAGCTGAGGTTAACATTCCTCCTAGCCAATTAGATTTTTCGATAAGTAAAGTTTTGGAACCAAGTCTCGAGGACTGAATAGCTGAAGCTATTCCACTAGTTCCTCCACCAACTACAACTACATCATAATTCAAATCTGAACATGAAAAATTAAATAACATTAGTATTAATGCCGCAAGATGAATGGTAGCTGATTTACAACCCCTAATCATCGATTGCTTCGTGAATTACCTGTCCTGTTGAAGCGATTGGAGAGTTAATCCCTAAAACTGTTGCTATAGTTGGTGCAATATCAATAACATCTGTTCTTCTACTTATTGATCCTTTTTTAATACCATTTCCATAGAAAATTAATGGGACATGAGTGTCATGATCAAATCTTGATCCATGCGTAGACCCTTTTCTTGGATAGGTCCAGTTAGGCATAAGTGTGTAAACTATATCTCCTGAAAGATTTTTATTAAATCCATTTCTAACTAGAGTAGTGTGATGATCATTGTTGCTATTTAAAATTTCTTGTGAGGAATAAACATTTCCTATTCCAGGAAATGACTGCATTATTTTCATTATTTTGCTCTGAACTTCATCAAAGTTTAAATTCTTCTTTTCAATTAGCTTGTGGTTAAGAAAAATCTGATTATTAGAGTTTCCTACTATAATTTTTTTAGTTTTAAATAATTCCAAAACAGAATTTTCAATATGTTTTTTCCATTTATAGGAGTTAAAATAGTTGACTGGAATTTTACTGTCTTTAAGAAACCCTGGAACATATGTGGCACCATGATCTGCCGTTAGAAAAATGGTGTAATTATCTGGCCCCACTTTGTTGTCAAAATAATCTAAAAGTCTTTCGATTTCTTTATCTAGTCTTATATAGGTGTCTTGAACTTCTTTAGAATTGACTCCAAATTGATGCCCGACGTAATCGGTAGATGAAAAATCTATCAATAAAAAATCTGTATTAGTATCCTCCCCTAATTTTTCGTTTTCAACAGCTTCTATAGCAAAATCTGCAACTAAAGAATTCCCAAAAGGAGTAGATGCTACTGCGCCATAATATGACTTTCCAGTTTTGTCACTTTTAATTTTAAAATCATGAGGAAATACAGGTTTTTCTTCACCTCTAAAGTTAGATTCATAGTTGTTATCATCAGGTCCACTTTCATTGTAAGTAGAAATATCATAATACGTATTCCATGTTTTTAAATATTTATCTATTACTCTAGATGTATTAAATTCTTTAACCCAGCTTGGTAATGAGTCTACATAATATGAACTAGTAATAAAACTTCCTTTTTCTCCCCCCTCAAACCAATATGCTGCATTTGCTGTATGGCCAGAAGATAATATAGCTCCCCTATCTTTAATCGCTACCCCAATAGTTTTTCCTCTAAAGTTAGTTGCTATTCTGTTTTCATCAGCTAAAGTGGTAGTTAGCATATTGACTGGAGACTTTTTTCCCTCATCACTTTCGCTGCCAACGGAAAAATAACTGTTATCATCAACGCAATAAATTGATTTATTTAGTTTTTTGTCAAACCAACTGTTCCCAATAATACCATGTACACTTGGATAAGTTCCTGTAGCTACTGTGGTGTGTCCCGGTCCTGTAGAAGTTTGTGCGTAACCATAATGATTACTTTTAGCAATAAAACCGTTTTTAATCAATTTTTTAAAACCTCTATCAGAATAATGTGCCCAGTATTTAGTTAAGTACTGATGTTTCATTTGATCAACTACTATACCTACAACAAGTTTTGGATTTTCATTTATTTTATATCCTTCTGTTACTCTTTCCTTAGAAACTCTAACAACAAAGCCAATAACTAAAAGAAAAAATCCTAAAATTAAGATACTGGAAAAAGCTTTTTTAGACATAAAGTAATTTTTGACAAATTAATCAATTCTTTTAAAATACTGCATTAAGTCATTGTTATTTCCTACAATTACACCTTCTTCACCTTTCAATTTAATCTGGTGAAGTTTTTTGGCATCGCTAGGAGCAAAAAATCCGGTTTCTACTCTAGAATTTGCTGTGAAGGTTCCATCTCCATTTCCAATAAGCATTAATCCATTACTGGCATCATTTCTTGGAGTTTCAACTTCAGAAGTAAATAAATTACCTGCAACTAAAAGATCGATGTTTCCGTCATTATTGTAATCATCAACAATAATGTCATTTATAGAAGATAATTGTGCTTGATAAGGAAGATCAATAGATTCGAAATTAGAATTCTTATTAATAAGCACTACACTTTTAAAAGAATTAGCATGAAGTCTTAAGGCATTGTCTAGATTCACTTCTCCATAAACATCTTTTACATCAAGCGAGGCAAACAGATCGTATTTCTGTATTTTACTTTTTAACTCGGGAACCTGCTGAGAAGAACATGAAAATCCTCTTAGCGGAAATTGAATGCCATAATTGTAATATGCTAAAACAATATCCTTACTCCCATTATCGTCAAAATCATCATAAAAAACTTCAAAAGGTTCTTCTGAATTTGCTTGATATTTATAATTTTTTCCAAGGTTTCCTAAAACTAAATCTTCTTGACCATCATTATTAAAATCTGCACTTTCTATCGAGTACCACCAACCATGTCTCTGGTCACAAGAATCGTTTAATTTTTCTTTTTTTAATATGCCATTATAATTTTTTATCAATGTTAAAGGCATCCATTCTCCAACTACAAATAAATCTTTGTCTCCATCATTATCGTAATCTGACCAGACCGCATCTGTAACTAAGCCTAATTCACTTAAACTACTATTTACATCATTGTACTTTTCAAAAGTTCCATTGTTGTTAACCAGCAAATAACTGGTGGCCGGTTCAGGATAGTTCCACGGAATCATTCTTGATCCAACAAATAAATCTAAATCTCCATCGTTATCAAAATCATAAGGCCTTACAACTGAGCCTGACTCATAAACATCTGGCAACAAATTTCTTTTAAATTCAAAATTCCCTTTACCATCGTTAATGTATAATCTGTCAAGATATGTGCTAGAATTAGGAGAAAATTCATTTCCTCCACTAACGACATAAAGATCGTTATCTCCATCATTGTCGATATCAATAAATATTGCATCAATATCTTCAAGAACTTTATGTGGATTCCAGGTTTTACTATCTGATTCAATAAGTTCCCCTTGCACATTTTGAATAAGTAATTTTGAAACTTTTCCAGATGCCGATCCAATATAAACATCATCTAAACCGTCTCCATTTACATCACCAACTGCTAATGCAGGGCCTAACTGGGATAACTTGTGAGGAAGTAAAACTTGCTTTTCAAAATCATCAAAAATGTTTTCAATATGAGTATAATTTATTTTAGAAGGAACCTGCTCAAAAAATAATTCTTTTGACTTAGAATTAGAATTAAAACGCTTTGAGCTATTTGAATTTATTTTTAATACTTGATTAGCTTTTACGTCAAACAGTTTAGTTTGTTTAGAATTTGGCCAAGTAATAATTAAGCTATCTACTTTTTTTTGATCACCCAATCCAAAGTGAATCATATTTTCACTTGTAGAGTAAATTCCTCTAACGTTAGAACTTTCAGAAAGCTGAATTTCTTTTCCGTTGTATATGGAAACTTTAGATCCAAAGACAGGTTTATTATTCTGGTTAATAAGTTCTAGTCTTAAAAAGTTATTTTTTGAATTGTTTTTATAAATGAATGCCTTTTCATTTACATTATTTACTACTAAATCTAAATCCCCATCATTATCTAAATCTGCATATGAGGCACCGTTAGAAAAACTAGGTTGATCTAAACCCCATGATGTTGTCTCGTTTTTAAAATCAAGATTTCCGTAATTTTTATAGAGATAATTTTTAATCTTAACACTGGGAACTAATTCTAAAGCCTTATCAAGGGGAAGAATATCCCAAAGACTGTAATCAAAACTTTTATTTTTTTTAACATAATCGTCTGCAATTTTTAGCACAAACTCTCCAACTTTTTTATCGGCATCTGTATTTCTAATATCTCTTAAAAGTCCATTTGTAACGTATATATCTTTTAAACCATCATTATCAAAATCAGCAATTAAATTTGCCCAACTCCAATCGGTTGAAGAAGTATTAGTATACTGAGCCACATCGCTAAAGGTTTTATCTCCGTTATTGATTTGTAATGAGTTAAACATATATTGAAAATGCCCTCCATTTTCAACAACTTTCCAAAAAGAAGAAGGATTCATTCCACTCATATTGGACTTTAATCTAAAATTATCCTCAGCAGTCATATCGACAACCATAATATCTAATTCTCCATCATTATTAATATCTGCTGAATCTACACCCATACTATAGAAAGAAGTGTGTTTTAAAGAGCTTTCGGTTTCATAAGAAAATGTTTCGTCTCCATTATTATAATATAAGAAATCAGGTGCATCAAAATCATTGGCAACATATAAATCAACATAACCATCTTGGTTTAAATCTGAGGCAACTACACTATTTGGAAAACCTGTTCTATTAAGTCCAGCTTCTTTTGTTACATCAATAAAACTATTGTTTCCTGTATTTTTAAATAATTGTAAAGAATATTCAGGCAAGGTTAAGTCTGATCCAAAAAACTTTGAATAACTGCCGGGATTTGGCGGCTGATTAAGTAAGTATAGATCTAAATGACCATCATTATTATAATCAAAGAAAACAGCATGCCTGGTTCTTGCCGATACATCAACACCCCACTTTTTTGAAGATTCTTCAAAAGTAAAATCTCCTTTGTTTATGTATAATTTATTTCTTCTTAGTTCAGGCTTATCATCGTATAACTCTTTGCTCACATAAATATCTACAAGTCCATCATTATTTACATCAGCTATTGTAATACCTGAAGACCAAGAGCCGTTATCATTAATTCCAGAACTTAGTGTTTTATCACTAAATTTAAAATTACCTAAGTTTCTATAGATTTTGTCAGCAACTAAATTTCCTCCAAAGTAAAGATCCTGTAAACCGTCATTATCAAAATCAGCAATACCAACTCCACCTCCTCCATAATAATTTGCATAAAGTAAAATATTATGTTCTTTTTTATCCTCGATGATATTATTAAACTCAACTCCAGTTTGATTTGCATTTAGCAGTTCAAAAACTGTTTCTTGACTAAAAGAGTAATTAAATAATAAAAGAAATATTAAAAGCAATGCTTTCATAAAATAAAAGTAAAAAAAAAGAGGGAAATTAATCCCTCTTTTTTAAATATAAAAAACAAAAATCTTCTTATTTATCCCACCAGATTCTAGTTGTAAAATCATCTGCACCTTGTCTTGCAACAGCTGCAGCATAATTATCTCCGTTGGTAGCTTGCTCAGATGATGGGTAGATAAGTCTTCTTGGAATAGTTCCTCCTGTTACATTACCATCATAATTTATAGGTGTTAATGTAGGGTACCCGGTTCTTCTCCAATTGTTATAGCTTTCGTACTCATTTAAAAGAGTAGCTGCCCAATATTGTTCACTGATCATTTCCCATCCTTTAGATGCGTCGTAAGGCTTAGCAGCTAAATAACCAGCAACTTGAGCGTCAGTAATAGCTGTAGTTTTTGGGTAAATAGTACCTAGCATCTGCATAGCTGCCTTTACTCCAGCCTCATAATGAGTTTTTGCATCACCAGGAACTGACCAACCTCTAAATGCCATTTCAGCTTTTAAAAATCTTACTTCAGCATATGAATGAAATACCATAGGAACATCCACACCTTTTAAATTATCATGTAAAGATGCATAGATTGTTGAGTCAGGAACAGAATTTCCATCACTACCGTTTGGCATACCAATTAAATCTGCAACAGCATTACTTCCATCAGATGTTCTTTGAGCTAAAACAGTTAATCTTGGATCACCACTCATCCAGTCCATAAATGTTTTACTCATTCTTGCGTTACCATCTGCTTGCCATACTTCACCATGTCCATTTTTGTTGATTCCAGCAGGTCCATCAGTATGTTGAACCATTGCTATGTGATCGTTAGATGTCATAGTTCCAGCAGCAACAGCTTTTTCAGCCCAAGCTTTTGCTGTAGCAGAATCCACCTTAGTTAATCTCATTGCAAGTCTTAGCATCATTGAATTACCCCAAGCTTTCCACTTGACAGTGTTTCCTTGAAAAATTAAATCAGAACTACCCATAGTAGTACTAGATCCAATTTGAGCAACAGCTTCTTCTAGCTCTTTAAGCATATCCATATAGATATCTTGTTGAGCATCGTACTTAGGCTTTAATATGCCGTTAGTATACCCTTGACCAGCTTCACTATAAGGAATATCTCCATATATATCAGTAAGTCTTGTAAAAGCAAATACTCTTAATATACGAGTCATTCCCATTTCAGAACCACTATTTCCCTCTGATATTAATTGAGCTTTAATATCCTCAATTTGTTTTATGTTAGTTGGGTAATAACGATCCCAAAGTGCATTTGCATATTGATCGCTTCTAAAATATTTATCTCCCGACCAGTAACTAGCCGTAGAAGATAAATGTTGAATCATAGTTGATTGATAAATTAAACTGGCTCTCCAGTTTTCATATCTACTTCCTGATGTGTTTAATACAGCGTTTGCAAATTTGTTTGTTACATCCAGCTGAGATGCTTTATTTGGGTCTACATTCATTTCCTCGAAACCTTCACCGAATTCACAAGAGGAAAGAACTAAACTTAAAGCAAAAAATGTTAATAGTATTTTTTTCATAATTATATAAGTTTAAAATTTAAGGTTTATGTTAAGTCCAATTGTTCTAGGTACAGGCAATCCACCTCTTTCTAAACCAACTGCATTACCTGCATTATACGCAGATTCCGGATCAACATTTTCAGTACTGTCACTTAATAAAAATAAATTTCTACCAATAAGCGATACACTAGCATTAGTAATAAAAGATCCTTCTAGCATGCTAGATGGTACATTATAACCAATACTTAACTGACGAAGTCTCATGTAATCTGAAGAGTAAACGTTTTCTTCAGCGATATTCTGAGTTTGTGCCCAGTAATCTTCTATTCTTGACATAGGAATAGAAGTACTAATAACAGTTCCATCTTCCATCACACCATCAGGTGTAAATCCAGCCTCACGACCTCCAGCAGGAACAGTAATTTTATGATGTCCATAACTCTTATAATAGGCGTTTGTTCCTGACCAAAACGATCCACCCATTTTTCCTTCAACTAATATTGAAGCGTTGAAATCTTTATATCTAAATGTAGATCCTAGACCAATAGATTCTGGAGCAGTACCAAATCCTAAGATTTTTTTGCCTCCAATTTTTGGCACAGGAATACCTCCTTGATTAATGTGTATAATTCTTCCTTGAGAATCTCTTTCAAAACCATTACCATATAATGCACCCCATTGTTCTCCAACAATATGAGTTACGTTAAGTCCTGTTTGCAAATCTCTAGGGTTACCAATACCAATGTTTCCACCAGCATCGTTAGTTGCAACTACTTCACTTGTATTTTTAGAGTAGTTTAAAGACGCTTCCCAAGTGAAATCATCAGTTCTCATTATCTCACCTTTAATAAGTAATTCAATACCCTTATTTGTGATATGTCCAAGGTTTGCAAGAGCGCTCCATAACCAGAAGTCTGTGAAGCACTAACTCCAACAATATCACCTAAAGTTTCATTGTCATAGTAAGTAGCATCAATAGATAGTTTATTGTCAAACATTCTTACGTCAAATCCAAATTCAATTTCATTTTTCTCAAATGGAGTAATTTCAGTGTTAGGAATAGTTGATCCTGTAATTTGTCCAAGAGAAGCACCTAAGTGACCTTGGCCGACTATTCCGTAAGATAAACTTAAAGCATATGGATTATCAGCACCACCTGCTACCTGAGAATAACCTCCTCTTAATTTTAAGAAAGAAACAGTATCTCCAAGATCCATTACATCAGAAAGAACTAATGAAAGAGAAGCTGAAGTATACAAGTCATTATTTGGAGCTACTTTATCTTTTAAAGATAATGTTGAGAACCAGTCATTTCTAGCAGTTAAAGTTAAATAAGCCCAATCTTGAAATCCAAATTCTGCAGATCCATAAATTGACTCAATTTTCTTTTCCCAAAAATTGAATCCAGTGGATTGACTTTTTGTGTTTTTAACATTAACTAAAAAAGGAACAATAAAGTCATTTCCAGTAGCTGAAACCATTTCCATATTTTGGTAGTTAGTCCCAATTCCAATAAATGCATTTAAAGTAAGATCATCAACAATTTGTAAATTATCAGTACCTAAAAATGCATCGGCATCGTATTGTTTGAAATTTCTAGATTCTTCACTAATAGAACCCATTGGTTGAAATCTAGTTCCGTAAGGTGTATGATTTGTTTTTCTTAAAGTATATCTATCTCCACCAATTCTAGCTCTTAAATAAAGGTAATCTGTTACATCATACCTAGCGTTAATCGCACCAATAAATCTTTCTTTATTTGAAAGACGATCAAATTCATAAGCAGCAAAATATGGGTTACTTATGTATACATTATCATTTGAACCAAATTCAAGTCCGTCTGCATTTGTACCATTTCCTCCTTCACCTACCATATTCAAAATATCAATTGAATTTGCAGAGTAACGAGCAGACCATTGTGAGTTTGAAGATGCATCCGATATGTTAGGGTTTCCTACCTGATCTTCTAAAACATATTTCATATTAACATCAACAGAAATTTTATCTCCAAATTTACTAGAGTTATTTAAAGAAAATGAATTTCTTTTTAATGAAGAATTTGGAACAAGATCAATATTATCCAAATTAGTCATAGAAAAACGAGTATTAGAATTTTCATTAGCAGTAGAAACAGCTATAGTATTAGTGTAAGTTTCACCTACTCTATAAAATTTCTTGTCGTTACTTCCCGTATATGAGTAAGGTCTTGAAACACCATCAAATTGTTCTTTCATTGATCCATCAAGTTTTCCCCCCCAGTTGTTAAAAGTTTCGAAATTAAAACCAACTGAGTGAACACCGTCACGACCTTGACCGTACAATCTTTGTAAATCAACAGTACCTTCATTAATCATATCAAACTGCATAGAAGAATTGAATTCAACACCAATTCCCTTAGTACCAGCTCCATTTTTAGTATTAATTAAAATAACACCATTAGAAGCTCTAGATCCATAAAGTGCTGCAGCTGCACCACCTTTTAAAACAGAAATAGATTCGATATCATCTGGGTTAATACTTGAAACACCATCTCCATAATCAGTACCACCCCACATACCGGCTGCACCTAGATTATCGTTATTAATAGTAATTCCGTCAACAACATACAAGAGGTTGGTTATTTCCGTTTAAAGAACTCGCACCACGAATAATAACTCTACTTGAACCTTTAGCTCCCATTGCAGAACCAGTTACCACAACACCGGCAACCTTACCTTGAAGTGAGTTAATAGCATTTGTAGTTTTGTTGTCACTTAGTTCTTCACCACCTACTTGGGTGATAGAATACCCAACTGCTTTAACATTTCTTTTTACACCAAGTGCAGTTACAACCACTTCAGACAACGCATTGTCAGGTTGTAAAGAAACATTAACAGTTGCAGAAGATCCGACAACTACCGATTGATTAGAATATCCAACAAAACTAAAAACAAGGGTATCCCCGTTTGAAGCGTTAATTGAATAATTACCATCAAAATCAGTGGAAACTCCATTTTGAGTTCCTTCGACTATAACAGTCGCTCCCGGAAGAGGCACACCATTGTCATCGCTTACTGTCCCACTTATTGATTGAGCTTGTACGGAAAAACCGAAAGCAAACACCAATAAAAAAGAAGACAAATAACTTAATAAACTTGTTTTCATAAAATTTTGTTTTGATTGATTAATAATTTTGTTTAACAATTAAACTTATCCCAATAGTTGGATGTTATGGGATAATATTATACGAAATGAATGAATATTTATACTAAAAAAGGAATATTTTCAATTATCAATACCATAAAAAACTCAAATAATAGCAGTCAAAAAAATAACTTGAGAATTAAAATTCGACGAAAATGATTATTTAATCGACAGATCTGTATGAATATAATAAAATCAATTATTTATAAATTACTTAAACTCACAACAGATTTAAGCCCAGAGTTAATGATTAAAAAAAAAGGGGTAACGAATTACCCCAATGATTAGTTTATAAAGATTAGCGATTTAAACAAAACTTTATGAAAACCGTTTCAAATATTAGAAATAGTTGATTTTTAAATGACGGAATTAATACTAAACACAGAGATTTTTATACAAAAAGTGTAAATAAGATCATTGTTTTATATAAAAAATAAATTAAAACACGATATTCAAATATATTTTTAAAATCTATATAACAAGGAATTTAAAACCAAAATGAGAATTTTACTTTTGATATTGATAGTTGTTTTCTCTTTGTCTTGTGAAAATAAGAAAAAGAGTAAAACTGTACACGGGTTTTCTAAAGACAAATTAAACAACATAGATAGTTATGCGCAAAGTTTAATTGAAAACAATGAATTACCTGGAGTTGTAGTCATGGTTAAAAAAGGTGATGATTTAATTTATTTTAAAGGATTTGGGTATTCAGATGCTGAAAAAGAAAAAAAAATTGATAAAAAAGCTATTTTTAGAATCGCTTCCATAACCAAAACAATAACTGCGTTTGGTATTTTGAAACTAATGGAGGATGGTAAGATAAATCTTGATGATGAAATCGGTAAATATATCCCTGAATTTAATGATTTAAATATTTATACAGGAATGGATTCAATAACTGGATCTTATATCACAAGACCTGCCATTAATAAAATTACAATTAGAGATTTATTGAAACATCGTTCAGGGTTAGGTTATGGACCTTATACTTCGAATGCATCAAATACTTTTTACAGTAAAATGTATACTCAATTTTTTAAAGATAGTTTAATCAATCTGTATACTACAAAAAACGTTTCATTAAAAAATAATATTAAAAATATGGCTAAAATTCCACTTGTAAATGAGCCTGGAACATTATTCACATACAGCTGGTCATACGAAGTATTAGGTCGTTTAATTGAGATTGTATCCCAGAAATCATTGAATACTTTTTTTAATGAAACTTTTTTTGTTCCTCTTGAAATGGAAAACACTTCCTTTTATGTTAATAAGGACAAATCTAAACTTCTAGTTCCTGTGTTAACTAATAAAAATGGATATTGGACTAATTATAAATCGGCTAGCTATGACATTAACTATCCTATTAAAGGAGCTAAAACCTATTTTTCAGGTGGAGCCGGTTTGAATGGAACTATTTTAGATTATTCTAATTTTTTAACTATGGTTGTAAACAAAGGTCGTTTCAAACAAAAGCGAATATTAAAAAAAGAGACTGTTTTATTAATTCAAACAATATATAAATTAAATACTATTCAAGGAATTGCTCATATTAAGGATGAGATGAGTCACGGCATTGCTTCTGGGATGACAGTTAGAAATAAAAATGATGACTCGCTTAAAGAAATAAAAATACTATTTTGGTCTGGTATGTTTGGATGTAGTTATTTTATAAATCCAAAGGATAAAACTATATTATTAGTTTTCAAACAAGTTCACGATTTGAAAAATATAGTCGACTATGATGATGTTTTTCAGAACATTATTTTAGACGCTTCTATTAATTAATTAGTTTTTTTTACATTTATTTAAAAATTAAAATGCGTTTTCTTTTTACTTTATTATTTATTCTGAATGTTTTTGTAGGCTATTCTCAAGATGGTCTTCAATTCATTTCTAATGATCAACCAAAAAAGAATAGATCTCAAGTTATCTTTTTGGAAGACTCCTTTATAGCAAACGATAGCTTAATTATTAGTTTTCAATTTTCAGTTTATAACAAGCTTTTTATAGGTGACATACTAAATATTAAAAATACTGTAAACAATTCTACTGTATCTTTAAACTACGATTTCACATATTCGACTGACAACAAACCTTATCTTAAACTTAATCTTAAAGGAATTAAAAACCTTTTAGAAATTCAAATTCCAGATGATTATGTTGAGTTTGAAAAATGGATGAACGTTAAGTTAAAAATCAATTACTCTCTTAATCAACTTGAACTAACCTTTTTAAATCAAACCTCTGTAATTGAAAATTTATTTAAAGAAAAGAACTCATTAGTTAATATTGTATTTGGTCAAAACGAATTTAATGATAATGTGCCGGCGTTTAATTTAAAAGATTTAAGAATTTTAACAGAAAACAAAAATGTTTATTTTCCTTTTAGTGAAAAAAAAGGAACAATTGTTAATGCAAAAAACAATAACATTAAAGCTAAAATTAAAAATCCTTTATGGGTGGCAGAAAGTTACAAAGACTGGAAATTAATTACACAACTAGAGTTAGATTCAAATCACAATGTAGTGTACGATTCAAGCCAAATGCGATTTATAATTTTAGGAGAAAATAATAGTTATGATTTTAATGTAGTGTCGACCATAATAAGTAACAATTCTTATAATAATCCATCAAAATTTCATTCATACACAAGTGGAAAAGCATTTTTAAATACTGAAACCAACAAAATTTTAATGCTCCAAACAGGAGAGCCAAATGCTTCAGAGAATAAATTTTTAAATAAAAAATTAGGAGTTCAATCTTTAGAAAAAGACTCTAAAGATCAATTGAACAATACTTACTCTTTAGGATCTATAAATTCATCCTCTAATACTTGGAAGAATTTGTATAGCTACAATATTTTAGAACAGCCATTATTTAATTTTAATACTCATTATGATTATTTGTCAAATTCATTATTAATTTTTGGAGGTTACAGTGATTTTAAGTTCAGAAATGACTTTTTAAAATTTAATTTCAATACAAATGTTTTTGATAAAATTATATTTAGTGGAGATAATATTTCTCCTAGATATATGTCGGGAATGAGTTTGACAAAAAAAAATTCATTACTTGTTTATGGTGGAGAAGGTAATCTCTCTGGAGATGAAAATATAGGCAAAATACCCTTTTATGATTTGTTTGAAATTAACTTAAATGAAGGTTCAATAAATCGTCTTTGGAAAAAAAGCTTTAGTTATAATCACAATTCAATTTCTGAAAATTTAATTTTAAATGATCCTGAAGACTATTTTTATTGTTTAGTTTATAATGGAAAAGAAGAGTCTATAAATCTAAAAAAAGTTTCTGTTGAAAATGGAGATGAAATATATTTAGGTGGTAAAATAAATTTCAATACTTCAATCTTAGCTAATAACTTTAATCTTTTCTATGAGCAAAAAAACAATAAGTTATATGCCTATACAAAAGAATTCTCTGATAACAGGTTAGAAAAAAATCTAATTAGTTTTTACTCAATAGAAATGGAGCCTCTTTTAAATGATCTATTTAAAAAAGAGAAAGCAGAATTATCTGAATCTTATATAGACTTAAAATGGATTGGATTAATATTATTTATTATAATATTTTTAATTATTCTGATTTTAATATTTAAGAAAATTTCAATAAAGCCAACAGTAGCCAAAACAAAAAAAGATTACATTTTTGTAAGAAGTGACAGAAGCGATGTGAAATTATTTTTTGTTAATGTTATTGCTTTAGAAGCTATGAAAGATTACACTAAAATAATTACAAAGGAAAACTCTTATATGGTTCATGGAAACATTTCTAATTTCATTACAAAATTTCCTCAAAATAAATTTGTCAGAATCCACAGATCTACAGTAATTAATGTAGATTTTATAACCTCATTTGAGAGTAATACAGTGAATTTAGGAAGGCATCATTATACTATTGGAGGAAAATACACATCCATTATAAAAAAATATTTAAATTAAGTCTACTAAACTCTAGTTGGGCATATTATATTAAATAAAAAAGAGGGAACTTAATCCCTCTTTTTTCTAATATATAAAAAACAAAAAACTTCTTATTTATCCCACCAAACTCTAGTTACAAAGTCGTTTGGACCTTGTCTAGCAATTGCAGCAGCAAAATTCTCTGCATTTGTAGACCCTTCTCCAGTTGGGTAAATTAACCTTCTTGGAATAGTTCCTCCAGTAACATTACCTGGATCGTTTGTAGGAACTAATGTTGGGAAACCAGTTCTTCTCCAGTTAGAGAAAGACTTCGTACTCATTTAATAAGAGTAGCAGCCCAATATTGTTCACTAATCATTTCCCATCCTTTAGATAGCATCGTAAGGCTTAGCAGCTAAGTAAGTAGCAACTTCCGCATCTGAAATTAGCAGCAGCATTTGGATAAAGTAGCACTAAGCATCTGCATAGCAGCTTTAACTCCAGCCTCGTAATGAGCTTTAGCAGTCACCTGCAACTGACCAACCTCTAACACGCCATTTCAGCTATCATAAAGTCTTACTTCAGCATACGTTTGAAGAACCATAGGAGCATCTCTTTCTAGTAATTACGTTTCTATTTGGTTCTGCATAAATCGAAGTGTCAGGAACTGTAGCTCCAGTACTTCCGTTTGGCATACCAATTAAATCTGCAATTTTAGTGCTACCATCAGATCTTCTAGAAGCTAATATTGGTAATCTAGGATCGTCTTTTAACCAGTCCACAAAAGTTTTACTCATTCTTGGATTACCGTCCGCATCAAAAACTTCACCATGTCCATTTTTGTTGATTCCCTCAGGTCCATCAGTATGAGCAATCATAGCTATGTGATCATTAGATGTCATCAGTTCCAGCAGCAGCAGCTTTTTCAGCCCAAGCTTTCGCTGTAGCAGGATCCGCTTTATGTTAATCTCAAAGCAAGTCTAAGCATCATTGAGTTACCCCAAGCTTTCCACTTAGCAGTATCTCCTTGGAAAAGTAAATCTCCTGCACCAATTGTAGTAGAAGCTCCAATTTGAGCAACTGCTTCTTCTAGCTCTTTAAGCATATCCATATAGATATCTTGTTGAGCATCGTACTTAGGCTTTAAAATACCGTTAGTATACCCTTGACCAGCTTCACTGTAAGGAATGTCTCCGTGAAGATCCGTAAGTCTAGAATAAATAAACACTCTTAAAATACGAGTCATTCCCATTTCAGATCCACTATTTCCCTCTGATGTTAATTGAGATTTAATGTCCTCAATCTCTTTAACAGCTGATGGGTAATAACGATCCCATAGAGATGTTGCATATCCATCATTTCTAAAATATCTATCTCCTGACCAGTATCCAGCCGTAGAAGAAAATGTTGAATCATTACTGATTGATAAATCAAACTGGCTCTCCAGTTTTCATATCTACCACCTGATGTTTGTAAAACAGCAGAGGCAAACTTGTTCGCAACATCAAGTTGCGATGCTTTTGCTGGGTTTACATTCATTTCCTCAAATCCCTTATCGAAATCACAAGAGGAAAGAACTAAACTTAAAGCAAAAAATGTTAATACTATTTTTTTCATAATTATATAAGTTTAAAATTTAAGATTTATGTTAAGACCAATAGTTCTTGGAACAGGAAGACCAAACCATTCTAAACCAGCAGAGTTTCCGTTATTATAGGCAGACTCAGGGTCAATGTTATCCGTACTGTTACTTAAGAAAAATAAATTTCTTCCAATAAGCGATACAGTAGCTTTGCGAATAGAATGTTCCTTCTAACATATTGGAAGGTAAAGTGTAACCAATACTCAACTGACGAACTCTCATGTAGTCTGAATCTTGTATAGCTTCTTCAGCAATACTGTAAGTTCTTCTGTAATAGTCTTCTTGTTGAGAGTGAGGAATAGAAGTAGTAATTGAACTTCCGTCTTCCATCACACCAGTTGGTGTAAATCCAGCCTCACGACCTCCAGCAGGAACTGTCTTCTTGTGATGACCATTTCTAATTAAGAAAGGCATTTGTACCAGAGTAAATTTGCCCTCCTGTTTTTCCTTCAACTAAGAAATGAAGCGTTGAAGTCTTTGTATCTAAAAGATGATCCAAAACCAACAGATGTTGGAGCAACACCAAATCCTAAGATTTTTCTAGCTCCAATTTTTGGAATAGGAATTCCGTTCACCATTTCGTGAACAATAGACCAGCATCATCTCTCACATATGAAGAACCGTAAAGTGCACCGTATTTTTCACCAACAATATGAGTAACTCTTAAGTTTCTAGAACGAGGCTCATCCATAGAGATATTTCCTCCAGTATCGTTAGTTGCAACTACCTTACTTGTATTGTTTGTGTAGTTAATAGATGCGTTCCAAGCGAAATCATCTGTTCTCATTATCTCACCTTTTATAAGTAACTCAATCCCTTTAGTTAGAAATATTACCAAGGTTTGCAAGAGCACTTCCATAACCTGAAGTTGCAGATGCACTAACTCCTACAATATCTCCAAGAGTTTCGTTGTCATAGTATGTAGCATCCATGGAAAGTTTATTGTCAAACAATCTTAAGTCCACACCAAATTCTGTTTCATTCTTTTCAAATGGAGTAATCTCAGAGTTTGGAATAGTTCCTCCACTAATATTACCAAGTGAAGCTCCTAAGTGACCTTGTCCATAAATTCCATAAGATAAACTAAGTGCATATGGGCTATCAGCACCACCAGCTACTTGAGAATAACCTGCTCTAAGTTTTAAGAATGAAACAGTATCTCCAAGATCCAAAGCATCTGAAAGAACAAGTGATAAAGAAGCAGAAGTATACAAGTCATTATTAGGAGCTTTTTTGTTTTTCAAAGATAAAGTTGAGAACCAGTCATTTCTAGCAGTTACTGTTAAATAAGCATAGTCCATAAACCCAATTTCAGCAGAACCATAAGCTGAGTTTATTTGCTTTTCCCAGAAGCTGTAACCACTTCCTTGATTTTTAGTGTTTTTTACATTAAGTAAAAACGGAACAATAAAATCAGAACCAGAAACTCGATATGCTTCATATTCTTGCGTTGTTGTTCCAATACCAACAAATGCAGTTAAAGAAACATCACTAGCAATCTGTAAATTATCTGTTCCTAAAAAGACATCTGCATCATATTGTTTAAACGTTGAAGATTTTCGTTCATTGATCCTCTAGGTTGATATGCAGTTCCCCAAGGAGTTGAAGTTTTGCTTTAAAAGATTATACCTATCTCCTCCAACTCTTCCTCTTACATATAAATAATCAGCTAAATCCCATCTAGCATTAATCGCGCCTATAAATCTTTCTTTTTCAGATGAATTTATATAGTTATAAGCAGCAAAAAATGGATTCTGAGAATAAGCTATTATCACTAATTCTAAATTCTGTTAAATCTGCATTTCTACCCAGACCTCCTTCTCCCATCATGTCATTAACATTAACAGATGGTGCAAATAAATTAACAGCAAAGTTTCCATTTCCAGGTGAATCTGATAATTGTGGATTACCTTCTTGATCTTCTAAGATATATTTCATGTTAATATCAACAGAAAAATTGTCTCCAAACTTATTTGAATTATTAATTCCAAAAGAATTTCTCCTAAAGTAGAATTTGGGACAATATCTAAATTGGATAAATTAGTCATAGAAAAACGAGTATTACCGTTCTCATTAGAGGTGAAACAGCAATTGTATTAGTGTAAGTTTCTCCAGTACGATAAAAAGTATCTAAGGCACTTGGTTCAAGAGAATACTTTCTAGCAACACCATCCCATTGTGCAACCATAGACCCATCCATTCTTGGACCCCATGCTTGATAAGTATCAATTGCATCAGAAACTTTAGAAGCATCTCTACCTTGACCATATAATTTCTTGAGTGTCTCTTAAGACCAAGTTTAACATATCGAATTGCATAGAACTATTAAATTCTACTCCAATTCCTTCTGTTCCTGCTCCAGTTTTGTGTTTATAATAATAACACCATTAGAAGCTCTAGATCCATAAAGTGCTGCAGCAGCACCTCCTTTAAGTACCGAAACAGATTCTATTTCATCTGGATTAATACTTGAAATACCATCTCCATAATCAGCACCACCCCAAACACCAGCAGCACCT
>CALJVK010000029.1 GCA_937773465.1 uncultured Flavobacteriaceae bacterium
TTCGTTCTCAGAAATTTTTCTAGCCACAAATAATTTAGTGCTAAATTCTGATTCCGTTAATTCAACATTGTTTTTCCCAACAAATACTTGTTTGATTATTGGTTGTGTTGTTGCCGCTATGCTACCAACTATTTTTGAGTTTAATGGGACATCTCTCCATCCTAATATGGATAGACCTTGTCTTTCAATTTCTTTTTCAAAAATATCACTGCAATAGTTAGCTTGATTAATTTTTTGGGGAAGAAACAACATTCCAACTGCATACTGTTGAGGTTCTGGCAATTCAAAAGAACATTCTTTTCTAAAAAAATCATCAGGAATTTCAATTAATATTCCTGCTCCATCTCCCGTTTTACCATCAGAACTTACGGCTCCTCTATGCTCTAAACACGTAAGAATATTTAAAGCTTTGTGAATTATATCATTAGTTTTTTCACCTTTAAGACTACAAATAAACCCGGCACCACAATTATCATGTTCATTTTCTGGGGAGTAAAGTCCTTGTTTTTTTGGTAGCATAAATATATAATTGGAATTAGCAAATATATCTATTTATAAATATTTTTAATTAAGAATTTATGTTAAACCCTTTATTAATGTTAAGTTGATAATTAAATCGATTTAAATTGATTATTTCACATTTAAAAAGATAAATAATGAATATTTATTAAAAAGTCTGTGGTGTCATTTTTTTTAATATTTTTATGAGCTAAATTTTAAATATGGAAATCTTAATTATCTCAATATTTGTTCTAGGTTATATTTTAATAACCTTAGAGCATACCATTAAAATCGATAAACTTATACCTGCCTTAGGTATGATGGGTATTTTATGGGCTATAATTGCTCTAAATCATCTAGAAGTATTTGATATAAATTTGGAATTATTAAAATTGGAGCCAACCCACATAGAGGAAGTTTTATTGCATCATCTTGGTAAAACTGCCGAAATATTAATATTTCTTTTGGGAGCTATGACAATAGTTGAGATAATCGATTATTTTAATGGTTTTTCAGGCATTAAACAGGTTATTAAGACTAGAAGTAAAGTTAAAATTTTATGGATATTTGGATTACTAGCTTTCGTTCTTTCAGCTATAATTGATAATCTTACTGCTACTATTGTACTTATAACTCTTTTGCAAAAACTTGTTAAGGTGAGGTCTCTAAAATTATGGTACGCTGGTTTAATTATTATTGCTGCTAATGCCGGAGGGGCATGGTCACCAATTGGAGACATTACAACAACAATGCTCTGGATTGGAAACAAAGTAAGTGAAGTAAATCTTGTTAAATACTTAATAATTCCATCTATAGTCTGTATGGTAGTTCCGTTTTTTATAGCTTCAAGATTTAGTATTTTTAAGGGTGAATTGGAAGTGACAAAAATAAGTGAAGAAAGTAATCCTCACGGAAATAAAATGTTATTTTTAGGTTTAGGTTCTATATTATTTGTTCCGTTTTTTAAAGTAATAACTCATCTTCCACCTTATGTTGGAATGATGCTTTCTCTAGCTTTTGTAGCAACAATTGCTGAAATATTATCAAATAAAAAAATCAATATTTCTAATATTGATTCTGAAAGTGATGCTGTTGCTCACCATAGTCCTGTTCATGTTTCACTTTCAAAAATCGAGCTTCCAAGTATTTTATTTTTCTTAGGAATTTTGTTGGCAGTAGGAGCATTAGAGTCTCTAGGAATTCTATTTAATTTCGCTGGATACCTTACCGAAATATTTCCTAATACAGATATTTTAATGGTGTTATTTGGATTTTTATCTGCAATAATTGATAACGTTCCTTTAGTTGCTGCATCAATGGGAATGTTTCCAAATGTTCTGGATGATCCTTTATGGCATGCATTAGCTTTTTCAGCCGGAACAGGTGGAAGTATGCTTATCATTGGTTCTGCTGCAGGAGTTGTTGCAATGGGAATGGAAAAGATTGATTTTTTCTGGTATTTCAAAAACATAGCACTCTTAGCTTTAGTAGGTTTTTTATCTGGTTATGGTACGTTTATGTTATTAAGAGATTTTGTTTTTTAATAATTAATGAATTATAATCAAACAGTTAATTGGCTTTTTAATCAACTTCCTGTTTATCAAGTTGAAGGTGTTTTTAAATATAAAGTTAACCTAGAACCAATTCTTAATACTTGTGATTATTTAAACAATCCACAAAATAAATTTAGATCAATACATGTAGCAGGAACTAATGGTAAAGGTTCAAGTTCTCATATGTTATCTTCAATTTTACAAGAAGCAGGGTTGAAAGTTGGTCTATATACTTCACCTCATTTATTAGATTTTCGAGAACGAATCAAGTTAAATGGAAAGCTAGTAGAAAAAGATTTTGTTTCAGATTTTGTAACAAAGAATATGGAGTTTTTTAAAAATAATAAAATTTCATTTTTTGAAATGACTGTAGCAATGGCTTTTGATTATTTTGCTAAATCTAACGTTGATATTGCAATTATTGAAACTGGGCTTGGAGGAAGATTAGATTCTACAAATATTTTAAATCCTCTGGTTTCTCTTATTACAAATATTGGACTAGATCACAAAGAATTTCTAGGAGCTAATTTAAAAGATATTGCTAATGAAAAAGCTGGCATAATCAAAAAAGATATTCCAATTGTAATCAGTGAATTTCAAAAAGAAACCTATCCAATTTTTGAAAATAAAGCTCATACAACTGAAACAGATATTTTTCTAGCTGATAATCAAAAAAAATTCAAAACTGATTTATCAGGTGATTTTCAAAATAAAAATATAAATGGAGTTGTTAAAGTAATTTCTTTGTTGAAAGATTTTAGTATTTCTAATAAAGATATTGAAAATGGTCTTTTGAATATAAAAAAAAATACTGGACTTATGGGAAGAGTTCAGATTTTGAATGACTTGCCAAAAGTTATATGTGATGTTGGTCATAATTTAGAAGCATTTCAAGTAATTAAAGACCATATAAATTCTTTAAAATTTGATAACTTAAAATTAGTATTAGGATTTGTGAAAGGAAAAGATTTTAAAAAAATCATTGATATTCTTCCAAAAAACGCTAATTATTTCTTTTGTACACCAAAAATTGAAAGGGGACTTTCTTTAGAAAGTTTAGCTAGTTATGGTTCTGCTATTAAACTTAAATACAGCTTGCACGATACTGTTTTGAATGCTTATAATTCTGCTTTGTCAAGTTCTTCTGATAATGATTTAATTTTTATTGGAGGAAGTAATTTTACTGTTTCTGAAATTTTATGATTTTTGGTATAAATTTTGAAATACTCTTAATATGAAAAATTTTATTTTATTATTTACTTTAATTTTTTCTTTTTCTTGCTCAACTGATGAACTTGAAAAAGATGGTTATGACAAAGATGATTCCTCTTACGATGGGCCTATTGAAACTATCACTCACAATGGTGTAGAAAGGAAATATATTATTTATACTCCTCAAAGTTATGATGGGACTTCAAAATTACCACTTTTATTAAACTTTCATGGATTCGGTGGACAGGCTGGTGATTATATGTCGTATACCAATATGACATCTACTGCAGATACAGAGAATTTTATTTTAGTTTATCCTCAAGGAAGTGATTTGGACGGTTCTTCTCATTGGAATGCTGCCTTAAACGGAAGTGATAATAAAAGTGATGTTGATGACTTGGGTTTTATCGATGCTTTAATTAATAAATTATCTTCAGAAAATTTAATTGATTTAAAAAGAGTATATGCAGTTGGATATTCAAATGGTGGTATGATGAGTTATGCTTTAGGTTGTCATAAAAGTAATTTAATCGCTGCTATTGGTTCAGTTTCTGGATACATGCTTCAATCTACCAGTTCAGTCTCTGAGTCCGAATGCACTCCTACTCACTCAATACCATTAATAAAAATACATGGAACAACTGACTATTATGATGGAGATGGGGTTTATAATTCTGTAGAATCTGTTATTAATTTTTGGGTAAATTTTAATAATACTAATACTGACCCAGTTATAAACAATATTGATGATAACGGTACTTCAATAACTAGTTATAAATATGAAAATGGAGACAATAACGTTTCAGTAGAACATTATAAAATTATTGGTGGTGAACACGTTTGGTTTAGTAACGATTTTAATGGTAAAAATACAGGTCAGTTAATTTGGGATTTTGTTTCCAAATATGATATTGATGGATTAATTGTAGATTAAATAATTTTTTGATATTAAGTTTTCGAAAACCAATCATGTTTGCCAAAATGATTTTTTGGAATTGGATTTTTGTTTTCAAAATACCAATTTATTCCTCTTATTACAGAATTTAAATATTTTTTTAATTTAGGTTTGATAAATAAACTATACGGAAAATAAGAAACAAATCTTGGAACTGAATTTAGCAAATGAGGATGTACGGTGATCGACAAAAATGTTTCATTATTCAATGTAGTTATTTCCCATTCTACTTTAGATTTTTGCCCGTTTTTTCTTCCAATTAATAAAGTGTATCCGATGTTTTGATTCCATTTAATAAAATCTCTTAAAAGAGAGGTTTCGTTTAAATAGGTCAATTGATCTTTGGAACCAACTCCATCCCATTTAATTACTTCGTTTGATTTAATAAAGGGATGAAATAAATTTAAATGTCCAGGTTTTGTAATCAAGGACCATAGTTGCTCCTTAGTTGCATATATTTTCATTTTACATGAAACTGGCCAGGTTTTGTTCACAAACGTGTCATAGATTTTTTTTCTAAACTATCAAGCCTTTTTTCAGTTGTTTCTAGTTTATTTAACATTTCTTTAAAATGTGATATATTGAATAATAACATATAATTCTTTTATAAAAATATAAAAATTTTTAAACCGAAATATATTTAATTGATAAAAGTTTAGAATTTAAAATAATAAAAATTTAAATTTGATTTTTTAAATTTATAAATGAAAAACTTAATTATAATCGGTCACCCTAATAAAGAATCATTTTGTTATGATGGTATTTTTAAGACTGTTAAAAATCAATTATCTAAAAACAAAGAAGATATTGAAATTATTGATTTATACAGAGATAGCTTTACAAGACCAAGAACTAAATTAATTAAGAAATATCAAGATTTAGTAACTTGGTCTGAAAGAATTTACTTTATATCTCCTGTTTGGTGGTTTAGATTAACTCCAAGAATGGAAATATTTTTTGATGAAGTTTTTGAACCTGGTTTTGCATATGAATTTGTTAACATAACTAAATTGTATGCTTATCCTAAACCTTTTTTGAAAAACAAAAAAGTAAGAACCTATGTTACTCACGGTGCTCCTGCTATTCCGGTTTTAACCTTATATCTAAATTCTGTAAAATTAAGATTAGTTATGGGTGTTTATACTTTTGTTTTTGGATGGAGATTATCTCTTTTTACAAAAACTAGACAATTTTGGTCGGTTCCTTTTGTCTCACAAGAAAAGAGAGAAAAATATCTCAAAACAGTTGAAAAAGATATTAAGAATGATTTAGCTTATGATTAAATAATTATATTATATTTGCCATCGTTTTAGGGCGCTTAGCTCAGTTGGTTCAGAGCACTTGGTTTACACCCAAGGGGTCAGGGGTTCGAATCCCTTAGCGCCCACAATTTTATCCTCAACTTCTAGTTGGGGTTTTTTTATTGATAATTTGAAATGTAACGATCTTCTCTTTCTTTTTTTATTCATTCCAATTGTTTAATTCATAAACTTTTTTCTTACTTCCCTTGTTTTAAAAACCAACATACAAATAGAATCATGACTATGGTAAATAATAAAATATGTTATATAAAAAAAGCCGCATAAAGCGGCTTTAAGTTATATGGAAGGGAGTAATTAAATACTAGTAAATAATTTACTTATTTTTTCGTTTTCTTCATCTGCTAATTCTTTATCGACTAGAATTCTTCCACTATGTTCATCGGTAATGAATTTTTTTCTAGATGCAATATCTAGTTGAATTTGAGGAGGGATTGTGAAAAAAGATCCTGCTGAAGCACCTCTTTCAACAGCAACAACAGCTAATCCATTTCTGACACTAGCTCTTATTTTTTTGTATGAAATTAATAAAGATCCATCAATTTTAGATTCGTAATCAGATGATTTTTTCAAAAGATCACTTTCTTCTTTTTCAGTTTCTTTTAGAATATCACCAAGCTCATTTTTTTTATGCTTTAAATGTTCTTTTCTTTCATTAAGCTTAACATTATTTTCTTCAATTGATTGTTTTTTTAATTCAATCTGAGCTTGTAACTCTTTTGTTTGCTTTGCGCAAAGTTCAATTTCTAGTTCTTGAAACTCAATTTCTTTACTCAAAGATTCAAAAGCTCTGTTATTTCTAACATTTTTTTGTTGTTCGTTGTATTTCTTTATCATTGTTTTAGCATGCTCAGTTGCAAGTTCTTTAGATTTAATATCATTTGTAAATTGATTTAAATCCTCTTCAATTTTTGACAACCTGACTTCTAATCCTGCTACTTCATCCTCTAAATCCTCAACCTCAAGAGGTAATTCACCTCTAACGCTTTTAATTTTGTCAATTCTTGAATCAATAAGTTGAAGGTCATACAAAGCTCTTAGCCTGTCCTCTACTGAAAATTCTGATTTTTTTGCCATAATTAAAAATAATTAACTGGGTTAGTATTTGTTTTTGATATAATGCACGCAAACTTAGGAATTTTTTTGATAAAAAAATCTAAAATTAATTGTTTTGTAAAGTGTTCACTTTCATAGTGACCTATATCTGCTAATAATATCTTTTTTTCTGCTTTAAAATAATCATGATATTTTAAATCTGATGTAACATAACAATCTGCTTTTTGATGTATAGCTTCATTGATTGCAAAACTTCCTGAACCACCTAAAACAGCTATTTTTTTTATTTTTTTACCAAGAAATGGAGAATGCTTTATTTGTTTAACATTCATTTTGTGTTTTAAAAACTCAAAAAACTCAAATTCATTAAGTTCTGTACTTAAGTCACCTATCATGCCCATACCAATGTTTTTATTATCTTTTTTTAATAATATAGATGTATTCTTTAGAGATAATCTTTCAGAAATTTTATAATTAACACCTTTGGGATTATTATCTAGATTGGTATGAACTGCATATATATTAATATTGTTTTTTATAGCCTTTTTTACTACACGTTCTACATATGTGTTTTCTGTTACTTGTTTTAATTCAGAAAATATAATTGGATGAAATGTTATTATTAAATCACATTGATTTTTAATTGCTTCATCTATAACATCCTCTGTTGTATCGATTGTAATTAATGCTTTTTCTACATTACTATTTGCATTGCCAACTAATAATCCTACATTATCAAATGTTTCTGCTTGATCCAATGGAGACCACTTTTCAATAATATTTGTTATGTCTTTTAATTTCATAATAATATGTAAAGTTAAAAATTATTATATGATTGAATTAAATTATATTTTAGTTGTAAATGAAAATATATAAATTTTTATTATTTCCCTTTGGAGTTTTGTATTTTCTAGTAACATATATTAGAAACAAACTTTATGACTTTAACGTATTTAAATCTGTTTCATTCAAAATTCCATTAATTGGAGTAGGTAACCTAAGTACTGGAGGAACCGGAAAGACTCCAATGGTTGAGTATTTGATTAGAAATTTATCTAAAAATAATAATACTGTTTTAATAAGTAGAGGATATAAACGATCAACTAATGGATATGTAAGAGCTAATTCTAATAGTACACCTGATTCTATTGGTGATGAACCTTTTCAAATATTCAACAAGTTTAAAAACATTACCACTGTAGTTGATTCTAATAGAGTTCGAGGAGTTTCTAAAATTTTAATTGAAGCACCTAAAACAGACTTAGTACTTTTAGATGATTGTTTTCAACATAGAAAAATTAATTTAAAAATTAGTATAATTTTGACGACATATCACTCTCCATTTTATAATGATTTTATAATCCCAGTTGGTAACTTAAGAGAACAAAAGAACAATTATAACAGAGCTGATATCATAGTTGTAACTAAATGTCCAGAATTAATTAGTAAAGAAGAATTAGCTCACATTGGAAAAATGATTAAGCCTTACAATTATCAAAATCTTTTTTTTACTAAAATTGATTATGATAATAATTTAAAAGGTGATGCTCTAATCAATTTAGATTTAATAGAAGAATCAATTCTTTTAGTTACAGGAATTGCTAACAGCGAACCAATTGTAAATTTTTTAAAAAAGAGCGATGTTGATTTTGAACATATTTCATATTCAGATCATTTTAATTACTCGCAAAACGACATTAATAAATTAGAAAAAAACAACAATAGGTTAATTATAACAACAGAAAAAGATTTTCAAAAAATACAATTATTACAAAGAAAAAATAAATGGGTTTATTTAGAAATTAAAATTAAATTTTTAGAAAATGAATCTCTTTTTAATTCATTAATCGAAGAAGCTATTACTAGTTAATATGTTTTTTAGCTTTATAAGATGATCTAACTAAAGGACCACTTTCTACGTGTCTAAACCCTAAATCTTTTGCAAATAATTCATATTTTTTAAATTGATCAGGGTTGATAAATTCTTTTACAGGTAAATGTTTTTTTGAAGGTTGAAGATATTGTCCAAGTGTTACTATATCTACATTGTTTTTAGCTAAATCCTTAAGAGTTTCAAATACTTCATCTTCTTTTTCTCCAAGACCGAGCATTATTCCTGATTTAGTTCTTTTAATACCATTATCTTTCAGGTACTTTAATACATTTAAGCTACGATCATACTTAGCTTGAATTCTGACCTCACGAGTTAATCTTCTAACTGTTTCCATATTGTGAGAAACAACCTCAGGATTAACATCAACAATTTTATCAAGGTGTTTTTCTATACCTTGAAAATCTGGAATTAATGTTTCAAGTGTTGTTCCAGGGCTAATTCTTCTTATACTTTTTACTGTTTCAGTCCAAATAAGAGTACCCATGTCTTTTAAATCGTCTCTATCGACCGATGTTAAAACAGCATGTTGAATATTCATTATTTTAATAGAATTTGCAACTTTTTCAGGTTCTTCCCAATCGATAGTTTCTGGTCTTCCAGTTTTTACACCACAAAAGCCACAAGAACGTGTACAGATATTACCTAGTATCATAAATGTCGCTGTGCCTTCTCCCCAGCATTCTCCCATATTAGGACAGCTCCCAGAAGAACAAATAGTATTTAATTTGTATTTATCAACTAATGATCTTAGTTCAGTGTATTTTTTACCTGTTGGTAATTTTACACGAATCCATTTAGGTTTTTTGGCAATTTTAGGTTCAATAACATCTGTGATGTCAGACATAAATATAAATCAATTATTAAATTTCAAATATACAAACTGTTGCTTAAAAAGCCTTATAAAATTGAAATATACCAAAGACTAAAACATGTTAGAAATATAAGCCCAATAACACTCAGTATATTAATAAATTTTGAAGGCCTATATTGCTTTGGTGTATACTTGCTATTTATTAATTTGTAATTAATAAATGCGTAAAAAGGAGCAGTTATAAATGAAAGTATAGTTGCTACTTTAACTAATAAACCCATTTCTGAAATGAAAAAAATAAAAATCAGTAATGTTCCAATAGATAATATTATTATCCACAAATTATAATTATTAAACCACTTGAAACCTAGAAGTTCTGAACTGATTTTCATTGCTCTTGGTGAGGCATCTAAGCAAGTTATTGTTGTGCTAAACATTGTTGTAAAGGCTGCAATAGCTATTATTAAAAACACACCCTCTCCAATTGACTCGGTGTAAAGATTAATTAATTGTTTAGCAAATTCACCTCCATTATTCGAAAAAACTTCCCCACTTTCGAACATTACAAATGCTCCTAAACAAAGAAAACTTAATCCTAAAATAATTGTAGTGATATATCCAATATTGAAATCAAAAATCGCATTTTTATAGTTAAAAAATTTTTCCTTTTTAGTTTTTTCAAGAGTCCATATGGATTGCCATATAGACACATCTAATGGTGCTGGCATCCATCCCATAAATGCTGCCAAAAATGCTATCCCTAGTTCAGTTGTTGGAAAAACCTGTTTCATCTCAAACGAATTTGTAGATTCAAAACCTGCAAAAAATACAGCAAATATTGTACTTATAGTTAATAATATAATAACAAATTTCATCATGTTATCTAAAAATTTATAACGACCTAATATTAAAATAATTAAACATAAAATTGTTATAATTATAGCCCAAGTGGTAATGTTTGATGAAATCCCGAAAAGTTCTATGGCTAATCCTGCTGTAACAATGGTTACGGCAGTCTGAATTGTAAACATAGTTACAATAGATAAAACAAAATATATTACTAATACACTAGTATTCATTTTTTTATATCCATGAAGAAGAGTTTCTCCAGTTGCCATAGCGTATTTTGGTCCAAATAGAAAAAATGGATATTTAATTATATTTGAAAGTATCAGAACCCATATTAACGTAAAACCAAAATCAGCACCTGCACGTGTAGATTGAACTAGATGTGATACACCAATAGCTGCACCAGCAAAAAGTAAACCTGGGCCTAGTTTTTTTAATGTATTAATCATTTTCTAATATTAATTGAGATAGAATTTTCTTTGCTCTTAATACTTTTACCTTAATGTTGTTAATAGGTTGATTTAATTTAATTGAAATTTCTTTATAAGTAAGTTCATTAAAGCATTTTAGTTCTATAACTTCCTTATAATGAGGCTTTAATTTATTTATTTTAGATTTTAATGACTTTAATTTTTGTTTATTAATTAGGTTGTCCTCTGGACTAGGAGAGCTTTCTTTAATTTGAATATTTTCATTTAATTGATTTAAATCAAACTGATTTTTATTTTTTCTTAACTGATCAATATGTAGATTTTTAGATATTGTAATTAGCCAGGTTTTAAAAATATATTTTTGATTGTAAGTATTTATTTTTTCAAAAGCTTTAGCGAAACTAACTATAGTAATGTCTTCAGCATCAATTTCATTATTAGTTCTTTTGAGCTGAAATTTGTATACATCCTCCCAGTAAAGGTTCAATAAAAAACTAAAAGCATTTTGATTATTTTCTTTTGCTAAATTTATTTGATTTAAAACTATAGTGCTTTCAGACAAAAGATTATTTTATTTCAGGATTTTTACAATCAATTTCTGAAGGAAGTTTACCGCAGATTCCACATGGTTCGTCATTTTTATTTAAAAATGGACTTGCGCTAGCACATGTTCCAGCAAATTTTCCATCCTTCTTTACAATAATTTTAATTGCAATTCCTGCAAATGCTAATCCAACTAATAAAAATGTAATAAGAAATAATTTCATAATTATTCAAATATATTAACTTCTTCTTCAAGCAAGATATTAAATTTTTTCAAAACAGTTTTCTTGATTTTTTGAGAGAAGTTATAAATTTCTAATCCAGATGCACCACCTTTATTTACAATAACAAGAGCGTGTTTTTTATGTGTTCCAGTTTTACCTTCGGATATTCCTTTGAATCCACATTCTTCAATTAACCATGCAGCAGGAATTTTAAATTCATTATTTGAAATTTTATAATAAGGAATATTATTATTTGATTTCATCAATTTTTCAAAGTTTGTACTGGAAATTATTGGGTTTTTGAAAAAACTTCCACAATTTCCTATTTTCTTTGGATCAGGGAGTTTATTAGTTCTAATCTGAATTACTAGTTTTGAAATATCCTGAATAGTTGGGTCTAAATTTCCTTTATTTAAAAGTAAATCTTTCAAGGGTTTATATTCAGAATTTATGATATGATTTGTTTTTGAAAGCTTAAAAGTGACACTTGAAATTATATACTTATTTTTAAGTTTTTCCTTGAATATAGAACTTCTATAAGTGAAATTACATTGTTCCTTTTTAAATATTTTTAGCTTTTTTTCATAAATCGATATAGCTCTACAGCTGTGAAAAACATCATTTAATTCAACTCCATATGCTCCAATATTTTGAATTGGTGCACTTCCAACATTTCCAGGAATTAAACTTAAATTCTCAATCCCTCCATAATTGTTCGCTAAACTCCATTTTACAAAATCATTCCAATTTTCTCCAGCTCCAACTGAAATATATATAGATTCTTCATTTTCTTCAATGATTTCTATTCCTTTGATATCAATTTTTAATATTGGCTTAGTAATATTATTCTTAAATAAAATATTTGATCCTCCTCCAAGAATTAGGGGTTTGCTTTCATTTTCTGTTATGAAATCTAAAATTTCATCTTCGCTTTTTGCCTTATTAAAACTAGTAGCTGTTACTTCAATTCCAAAAGTATTGTATTCTTTTAGTGAAGTGATATGAGTTTTCAAGTTTACTATATTAATCAATAGTTATTAATTTATTTATCTTCTGAACTTTCATCTTCTTCTGGTTCAGGTAAAACTTCTCCCTTTATTCTAAGTATAACATTGGCTGTCTTAGCATTAGATTTTACAGTTATAGCTTTTTGAAAAATCCCAGTTCTTTTTGTATCATAACTAACTTGAATTTCTCCAGATTCGCCAGGCATAACAGGCTTCTCTGGTTTTTTTGGAATAGTACATCCACAGGACGAAAAAATTCTTGTAAATACAAGAGGACTATTACCTGTATTTTTAAATACAAATGTTCTGTTTCCGTCCTCGCCATTTTCAATTATTCCATAATCAATTATTGTTTCTGTAAATTTTATTTCAGCTAATTTTTCTTGGCTAAAAAGGTTTGTTACTAAAAATAATAAGCCTGTAAATAGTAATATTTTCTTCATAATAATTAAAATTATAATTTCTTTGTTTAAATATATTACAAAAATACAACTTACCTTTTAAATTACTTTTTAGTTAACTACTTTTGTTTTCTCGAATTATGAAATATATATATGGAAATATCTAAAAATTTTGATTCCAAAACTTTAGAATCTAAATGGTATTCATTTTGGATGGAAAATAATTACTTCAGCTCTGTTCCAAACAATAAGACCCCATATACTATTGTAATTCCTCCTCCAAATGTTACAGGTATTTTGCATATGGGCCATATGTTAAACAATACCATCCAAGATATTCTGATTAGAAAAGCAAGATTACAAGGTTTTAACGCCTGTTGGATTCCCGGTACAGATCATGCTTCAATCGCCACAGAAGCAAAGGTTGTAAATAAGCTAAAATCTCAAGGAATTAATAAATCTGATTTATCAAGAAATGAATTTTTGGAACATGCTTGGAGTTGGACAGATGAGCACGGTGGGTTAATTTTAGAACAGTTAAAGATATTAGGATGTTCATGTGATTGGGACAGGACTAAATTTACACTTGATAGCGACATGTCTGAGTCTGTTATTAAAGTTTTTGTTGAGTTGTATAATAGAAACTTAATATACAAAGGATACAGAATGGTTAATTGGGATCCTGAAGCTCTAACTACTCTTTCAAATGAGGAGGTAATTCACGAAGAAGTAAATAGTAAATTATATTATATAAGTTATAAAATAAAAGACTCTAAAGAATCAATTAGTGTGGCAACAACAAGACCAGAAACAATTTTTGGAGATACAGCTATAGCGATAAATCCAAATGATGAAAGATATTCTCATTTAAAAGGTAAAAAAGTAATCATACCAATACTAAATAAAGAAATTCCAATAATTTTTGATGACTATGTTGAAATGGATTTCGGGACAGGTTGTTTAAAAGTTACACCTGCGCACAGTGAAAATGATAAAATTATAGGTGACAAACATAAATTAGAAGTAATAGATATTTTTAATGATAATGCTACATTGAATAATTACGGATTACATTATAAAGGTCTTGATAGATTCGATGTAAGATCTAAAATTTCTAAAGAATTAGAAGAACTAGGAGCTCTTATTAAAACAAAAAATCATTTAAATAAAGTTGGTAAATCTGAAAGAACAAGATGTATAATAGAACCAAAACTTTCTGAACAATGGTTTTTAAAAATGGAAAAAATATCAAAACCCGCCTTAAAAGCTGTAATGAACGATGATATACAACTTTTTCCTAAAAAATTTAAAAATACTTATAAGAATTGGATGGAAAATATTCGAGATTGGAATATATCTAGACAATTGTGGTGGGGACATCAAATACCAGTTTATTACTATGGAGAAAATAAGTCAGATTTTGTTGTTGCTGAAAGTAAAGATCTTGCGTTAATTCAGGCAATAAAAAAAACAGGAAACTCTAACTTAACTTTAGATAGTTTATTTCAAGATGAAGATGTTCTTGATACATGGTTTTCATCTTGGATTTGGCCAATTTCTGTTTTGGATGGAATTAGAAATCCGGAAAACCCTGATTTTAAATATTATTATCCTACTAATGATTTGGTGACAGGACCAGATATTTTGTTTTTTTGGGTTGCTAGAATGATTGTTTCAGGTTTAGAATTTAAGAATTCAAAACCTTTTAGTTCTGTTTATTTTACTGGTTTAGTAAGGGATAAACAAGGTAGAAAAATGTCGAAACAGTTAGGGAATTCGCCTGATGCTGTAAAATTGATTAAAGATTTTGGTGCGGATAGTGTGAGAGTGGGTTTATTATTAAGTGCTCCTGCAGGAAATGATTTGTTATTTGATGAATCTTTGTGTCAACAGGGCAAAAACTTTTCTAATAAAGTTTGGAATTCATTTAGACTAATTAGTTCATGGACTGTTTCAGATGATCTTAACCAAAGTGAATATTCCAAAGTAGGTATTGAGTGGTTTGATCAGAAATTTAATTTAAAACTAATAGAAATTGAAGATCATTTTGATAAATATAGAATTTCAGATGCATTAATGACAATTTATAAATTAGTTTGGGATGATTTATGTTCATGGTACTTAGAACTAGTAAAACCAGGGTTTGAAAAATCAATTGATAGAACAACTTACATTGAAACTATTAACTTTTTCAAAAAGTGCTTGTCAATAATGCATCCTTTTATGCCCTTCATTACCGAAGAAATTTGGTCAAAAATAAAATTAGACATTGAACCTCCTCTTATAATTTCAGATTGGCCAAAATCTAAAAAAGTTAATAAATCAATAATTAATGACTTTGAAAAATTAACAAACTTAATTAGTAGTATTAGAAAATATAGAAAAGAAAAGAGTCTTTCCTTTAAAGAAAATTTGATTCTTTTTTCTACAGCATTTATAAATAAAAAATCAAGGGCTGTATTATTAAAATTAGCTAATACTGATGTTACAAATGATTTTTCTGAAAAGCTTGATAACTCAAGTTCTTTTATTGCTGGAAGTAATGAGTTTCATTTCAATAATAAAACAGACGAAAAAGAAGATTTCTTAAAAATTCAACAAGACTTAGATTACAATTTGGGATTTTTGAAATCAATACAAGCTAAACTAAATAATAAAAGATTTGTTGACAATGCTCCAAAAAATGTTTTAGACAATGAACTGAAAAAAGAAAAAGACGCTTTAAGTAAAATAGAGATTTTAAAAAATAAATTAAAAAATAATTAAATTATTTTTTTTGCAATAGTATCTTCACCTCCTTTAACTATTTGATTTAATTCGACTTTGATTTTGGCATCTAATGGCAAAAAAAGATCAACTCTAGATCCAAATTTAATAAATCCAGCATCATTACCTTGAACTACTTTATCACCCACTTTTGCATAATTTACAATTCTTCTTGCAACTGCACCTGCAATTTGTCGATATAAAATTTCACCAAAATATTCATTGTTTATTACAACTGTTGTCCGTTCATTTTTTTCAGATGATTTTGGATGCCATGCTACTAAATATTTTCCAGGATGATATTTACTGAACTCTATTGTTCCACTTGCAGCATATCTTGTAACATGAACATTTATTGGGGACATGAATATAGAGATCTGTATTCTTTCATCTTTAAAGTATTCTTTTTCATATACTTTTTCTATGGCAACAACTTTACCGTCCACAGGAGAAATAATTAATTCATCATTTAGCTTAGTATTTCTTTTAGGATTTCTAAAAAACTGAAGTATTAAAAACAATACAACTATTGTGGTAATTCCTACAGATTTTGTTACGAGTTCATTGTCAATTAAACTCATAGATAACAGGTTTATTACGGCAATAATAATAAATGAAACTGAAATGATTGTATGACCTTCTTTATGAAACATTTTTAAAAATAATTAGTGATAAATAAATAAATGGTGCAGCAAATATAATACTATCCATTCTATCATAGAGTCCTCCATGACCTGGCAGCCATTTTCCGCTATCTTTTACACCAGCCTCTCTTTTAAACTGCGATTGTACGAGATCTCCCAGTGTTCCTAAACAACTAGTCAACCCCCCTAAAATCACCCATTCTAACAAATTAAGATTAAGGTTTAAATATTTATAAAACATTAAAGATAAAATTATTGAGAATATTAGCCCCCCTAAAAAGCCTTCAATACTTTTCTTTGGAGACACTGATTTGAACAGAGGTCTTTTTCCAAAAGTTACTCCAACTACATATGCAGCAGAATCAGAAATCCATATTAAAGATAAAAAGCTAAATACAATGTAAGGATCATAAATACCTGAAATAGTTGGAAGAGAGAAAAAGAGAACTAGAGATCCTACAAGATATATATGACCAATAAATCTATTTTTTAAAATGGAAAATGAGAACAATTTATTTTTTATTAATGAAAACCCTAAAATAATATTTGTTAAAACTATTACTATCAAAAATATAATTTCAAAAATTTGATTTTTTGATAAAATAAATAACGAAATATATAATGGAAAAGTCATATATAATATAAAATTTGATTTTCCAGAATCTCTGGAAAAAAATTTATGATTATAATTTGAAATTAACTTAATGAATTCGAATACTAGAATTAAACTACAAATAAATCCTACTGCGTAGAACATGTATTCTTCATAGAATAATGGGAACAGCAACACTATTGCATATGCAGTTGCAGTTATTGATCTAGTGTAGAATTCTTTCATTATTTACAAGTCTTCTAAAAGAAGCAAATACAAGTTTTTTGCAGAGCTTCCGTACGTAAGAAAATTAGTATTTTCTTTTTCTTCACTATTAAAATTCTTAATAGTAGTTATATTAGTTGGGAGGTTTTTTGGATATTTACTCTTAATTCCATTTAATCCTAAACTTAATGTGTCCGTAAATTGACTGATCTTTGCAAATACAATAAAATTCTTAGGAAGATCATTAACTTTGTGGGATTTAATTTGCTCGGCACATATTAATAAACTCCCATCTGTTGCAACAAGAAATTCACATGTAGTCAAGAAAAATTTAGAATTTAAGTTGGTCTTAGAGACTATTAATTCAGATTTCTTTGGAATTAATTCTAAAAGAGATTTGTCATAACATAATATTTCTACATTTTCCCATCCGTTCTCTTCTAATATTTTATTAAAAAAATCATCACATTCGCCCCTGTTTTCACAATATAAAAACTTACCTCCATTTTTAGTGAAATTATACGTGAAACGTTCTTCAATAGGATCTTCTTCTTCGGGCATATATTTGCCTATTTCAGACTCAGAAGATGTAGGTACTGAGGGTTTATTAAAAAATGATTTTAAAAATTTTTTCAAAAAGTTTTTTTAATGAAATGTAAATATAAAAAAACTTCCTGTTAGAGCAGTTAATGTTAATAATTATAGATAATTATTTTTTTGGCAAATCTTTTAAACCAAAAGGTCTTTCCCCATAAATCCTAACTAGGTCTTCTTTAAAAATAACTTCTTTATCAAGTAAAAAATCTGCAAGCTCAATTAATTTTTTCTTATGTTTTTCAAGTAACTTAATTGCTCTTTTGTATTGCGTTTCTATAATATTGGAGATTTCTTTATCAATTATTTGAGCGGTCACATCACTGTAGGGTTTAGTAAAACCGTAATCATTTTGTGCGCTTGAATCATAATATGTTAAATTACCTATTTTATCATTTAATCCATAAACAGTAACCATAGACCTAGCTTGTTTTGTGACTTTTTCAAGATCACTTAACGCACCAGTAGATATGTTATTAAACATTACTTTTTCTGCAGCACGTCCACCAAGGGCTGCACACATTTCATCCAAAATTTGTTCTGGTTTCACAATTTGTCTTTCCTCAGGTAAATACCATGCAGCTCCTAATGATTGCCCTCTTGGAACTATAGTTACCTTTACAAGTGGTGCAGCATGTTCTAAAAACCAACTTACTGTAGCGTGTCCAGCTTCATGAAAAGCAATAGTTTTCTTTTCAGATTCTGTAATGATTTTATTTTTTTTCTCAAGTCCGCCGACAATTCTATCTACAGCATCTAAAAAATCTTGTTTGTTTACAGATTTCTTAGATTTTCTTGCAGCAATTAATGCAGCTTCATTACATACATTTGCAATATCTGCGCCTGAAAATCCAGGGGTTTGTTTAGCTAAGAAATCAGTATCTAATGTTTTAATTGTTTTGATTGGTTTAAGGTGAACAGCAAAGATTTCTTTCCTTTCTCTTACATCTGGAAGATCAACATATATTTGTCTATCAAATCTACCCGCTCTCATTAAAGCTTTATCTAAAACATCCGCACGGTTTGTAGCTGCTATTACAATTACATTAGTATTTGTCCCAAAACCATCCATTTCTGTCAAGAGTTGATTTAAAGTATTTTCTCTTTCATCATTGCCACCATTCATGTTACTTTTTCCTCTAGCTCTTCCAATAGCATCAATTTCATCAATAAATATAATAGCGGGAGATTTTTCTTTTGCTTGTTTGAAAAGATCTCTAACTCTTGATGCTCCAACTCCAACAAACATCTCAACAAAATCTGAACCTGAAAGAGAGAAAAAAGGAACTTTAGCTTCACCAGCAACTGCTTTTGCAAGTAGAGTCTTCCCAGTTCCAGGGAGACCAACTAACAGTGCTCCTTTAGGAATCTTTCCACCTAGTTTGGTGTACTTAGTTGGATGTTTTAAAAAATCTACAATTTCTTGAACCTCCTCCTTAGCACCTTCTAAGCCTGCTACATCTTTAAAGGTAGTTTTAATATCAATTTTTTCATCAAATAGTTTTGCTTTTGATTTTCCAATATTAAAAATTTGAGATCCAGCACCTCCGCCACCACCTGACATTCTTTTCATGAAAAATATCCATAATCCAACTAAAATTAATAATGGTAAAAAACCAATGAGAACATCAAACCACTTGTTCTCTATAGTCTTAAAATTATAATTGAATTGAATACCTTTTTGCTCGGCTTCCTCAAGTTTATTTTGAAATAATTCTAAATTTCCAATTTCAAAAACATAATGGGGACCATTTATATTTTTTTGACCTAAAAAATTTACTGAATTTGCATTTTTATGATCAGGACTATTTAAAGCATCTCTTTGTAATGTTACTTGTGCCAAACTTTTATTAACGACAGTTACATCTTTAATTTCACCTTTATTTAAAAATCTTTCGAAGCTTGAAATATTTATATTTTTAGATGCGGTTGAAGTACTATCTCCGCCAACAAAATAAGTGCTTGCAAAAAATAAGATTATTAAACCATAAATCCAATATGAACTTAATTTAGGTTTTTTGTTAGGTTGTTTTGTGTTCTTCATTTTAATATTTTGTTTCAACTAAGGTCGATTTTGCTTCTTCCCATAATTCTTCAATGTTGTAATATTCTCTAGTTTCTTTATTAAATACGTGTACAACAATATCTACGTAATCAATCAATACCCACTTGCAATTATCTAATCCTTCAATATGCCAAGGTTTTTCTGATAACTCTTTGCTAACACATTTTTTTATTGAACCTGTTATAGCATTAACTTGAGTTGATGAATTTCCTGTGCAAATAATAAAATATTTACAAGCTACATTTTCAATAGTTCTTAAGTCTAGAATATTAATTTCCTCACCTTTAACGTTTTCAATTCCTTCAATTATATTTGATATTAAATTATCTGTATTCAAAATTGTATTTATTAGGTGTAAATTTAGGATATTTAAATCTACT
>CALJVK010000030.1 GCA_937773465.1 uncultured Flavobacteriaceae bacterium
TTTTAAGGAAAACTGTCCAGATGTTCGTAACACAAAAGTTGTTGATGTAATTAATGCATTGAAGGAATACAACACGCGAGTGACAGTTTTTGATCCTTGGGCTAATAGTGATGAATTACAACATGAATATGGTTTGACTTCGATTAAAGAAGTTCCTCAGAAAAAGTATGATTCGATTATATTAACAGTCGCTCATAACGAATTTAAAAATTTAGACTTTGAGGCATTGAAAAAAAATACTTCGGTGATTTATGATGTGAAAAATAGTCTTGAAGATCATCAAAAAGATAAGGGGCTATAAAAAATACGATTAATAGAATCGGTTGTTAAAAACTGGAAATTAAAAACAAAACAGTCTTCTTGTGGAAGAAGAGAAAAATAATAAATAAAATGAGAAAAATTAGCATAATTACCGAGAGAAGAGCGGACTATTCTAGGTTTTTACCAATTATCAAGGAAATTGAAAAAAATAATGATTTAGAGTATTCTTTGATTGTTACTGGAAACCATCTAGTGAAAAAACATGGTTATACAGTCGAAGAAATTAAAAAAGATAATATTAAGATTGATTATACTTTTGAAATGTTCATCGACGATGAGGATTCAGGTGCAGGAATGTCAAAGGCTTTAGGCATAGCAATAAATAAGTTACCAGATATTTTAAATGATCAAAAACCTGACCTGATTTTATCTGGGTTTGATATAGCTGCTAATTTAGCAATTACAATAGTAGGTGCTCATATGAATATCCCTGTATTTCATATTCAAGGAGGTGAAGTTACTGGTACTATTGATGAATCAATTAGGCATGCAATGTCAAAATTCGCTCATTATCATTTTGCTGCTAATGAAGATGCATGCCAAAGATTAATTAAACTAGGAGAAATACCTGAACATGTTTTTGACGTAGGCTGCCCCTCAATTGATGCTTTATTAAATGTTAAAGATGATAGCACTGTCTTGAATAGATATAATTTAACCACTCCGTTTTTTTTAGTACTACAACACCCAGTTACAAGTGAATTTGGTGAATCTGAAAGCCAAATTATAGAAACTTTAAAAGCGATTAATGAATTTGAAAATTATGATTCATTATTTATACTTCCAAATAATGATGCAGGTCACGAAAAAATTATAGATAACGTAAAAGCAAGTGAAAGAAAATATGTTGATGCACTTGGCATTGCTGACTATGTTAACCTTCTAAAAAGATCTAGTGGCTTGATTGGAAATTCTAGTAGTGGTATTCATGAGACTCCAACATTTAATATACCTACTATTAATATAGGTTCCAGGCAAAGTGGAAGATTAAGATCTAATAATGTATTTGATTCAAATTACAACAAAGATGAAATAATTGAAGCCATAAAATCAGCAATAGATTGGCAAGGTAGCATCGCTGATAAGGTTTATGGAAAAGGCAATTCATCTTCTCAAATTGTAAAATATATTAAAGAATTAGATATCTCAAGTAATATTATACAAAAACAAATAACATACTAATGAAAAAGAAAATTTTTATTACTGGTGCCTCTGGTACGGTTGGGATGGCATTTATAAAAGAATATTATAATTTGTATAATATTTACAGTTACAGCAGAAATGAGAAAAGTCAGGTTGCTCTTAAAAGAGAATTTCCTAATGTTGAAATAATTATAGGTTCAATCGAAGATATCCATACATTAGACTGTGCTATTGCAAATTTAGATATAGATATAATGATACATGCAGCAGCTTTAAAGCATGTCGATACTGCAGAAAAACAACCTTCTCAAGCAATTAAGATAAATTTATTAGGAACTATAAATGTTCTAGAGATATGTCAAAAATATAACATTAAAAAAGTTATAGGTATATCTACTGACAAAGCTTGTAGTCCTGATAATATATATGGGATGTCAAAGTATTTAATGGAAAAGCTATTCGAAGAATACCGTAGTCCTAATTTAAATACGGTATGCTGTAGATTTGGTAATGTTGCTTGGAGTAATGGAAGTGTTTTACCATTTTGGCTAAATGTTAAAGAATCAAATAAGCCTTTGCCTATAACAGATATTAATATGACACGTTTAATCTTTACTTCCCAAGATGCTGCTAGGTTAATTAATAAATCAATAATACTTACTGATGATTTAGATTCTTTTTTTATTCTTTCAAAAAAGATGAAAGCTTGTAAAATGGTAGATCTAGCTTGTCTAATAAGTGATGAAACTACAATCATAGGATTAAGACCTGGAGAAATATTATCGGAAGATTTAATTTCGAGTAAAGAAGTTAAATACGCATATCAATTAATTGACGATAAAGCTGAATATATAGTCATTATTAAAAATAATGAAAGTAATTTATTGGGAGAAAAGTTAACGAGTCCAGTTAATAGTATTACTGCTGAAAAAATGGATAAGGAGGAAATGATTATGTTACTTAAAGATGTTAAAAATCACATATCTACTTATAATTCAATAAGATTTAATTACTAAAGTATGAAAATTGGAACTAGACAAGTGGGCTCTCAGTTTAAACCATTATTTATTGCTGAGATAGGTATAAACCATAATGGATCTTTAGTTATTGCTAAAGAAATGGTTGATTCTTGCAAAAAATCTGGTGTTGAGGTTGTTAAGCATCAAACTCATATTCCAGAATTTGAAATGTCAAAATTAATGGCTTCTAAAACTATTCCTGGAAATTCAACTAAAAATATATATAGAATTATTGAAGAATGTTCTCTAAATGAAAAGGATGAATTAGAGCTCAAAAATTATGTTGAAAGTAAAGGTATGATATTTATTTCTTCACCCTTCTCTCTAGAAGCAATTGATAGGTTAGAGAAATTTAATGTGCCAGCTTATAAAATTGGATCGGGTGAGATGAAAAATTATCCAATGCTAGAAAAAATATGTAATACCGGTAAGCCTTTGATATTAAGCACTGGAATGCACGACATCGAAGATGTAAAAAAAAGTGTATCATTTTTAAAGAGCAAAAATCCTAATATTGAGTTGGCATTATTGCATACAACTAATTTATACCCAACTCCAGATAATTTAGTTAGGTTAGGAGCTTTAAATGACCTTAAAAATACTTTTGAGGATATTCCAATGGGTCTTTCTGATCATACTACAACAAATTATTCTTCATTTGGAGCAATCGCCCTAGGAGCATCTATAATAGAAAAACATTATACAGACACAAGAGAAAGAATTGGACCAGATATAATTTGCAGTGTTAATGAAACTGAATGTGTTGAACTTTTAAATGGTATTGATATAATTTTTCAACAAAGGGGAGGAAGTAAAACCCTAATTAATGAAGAGCAAGTCACTAGAGATTTTGCTTTAGCTACTGCAACAGCAGCAAGAAAAATAAGTTTGGGAGAAGTTTTTGACACTTCAAATATTGTTCTTAAACGTCCTAATAAAGGGGATTTTGATTCTAGCAATATTCACGAACTATTCGGGAAAAAAGCGAATAGAATCATTGAAGAAGGTGAACAAATTATTAAAAATGATTTATTATAATTAATAAAAAAAAACATTAATTAGTGCTAATTCTATTTCAAATCTTGCGAATGGGATGAGCATAAAAAAAAGTATAAAAATTAACTAATGATTAACGGAAAAAAAGTATTAGGATTAATTCCCGCAAGGGGAGGTTCAAAAGGGGTCCCTAAAAAAAATATTAAATCCTTATTAGGAAAACCATTAATTCAGTATACTGTCGATTCAGCAAAGGAATCAAAATATATAGATCACTTAATTGTGTCTACTGATAGTGAAGAAATAGCTCAAGCTTGTAAAAGTATCCCTGTGGATGTTCCGTTTATTCGCCCTGATTACTTATCATCAGATACAGCTAAAGCAATAGGAGTCATTCAGCATGCTATCACAACTATGGAAGAAATTGATGGTGTGGTTTATGATTTAGTCGTTTATTTAGAACCACCAAACCCGCTGCGTCTTGTTGAAGATATTGATAAATGTATAGACCTATTTGAAAAAGATCTACCTGATTGTGTTGTAAGTGTTCAAGAAGCAAATCAGTTTCATCCTATTTTGATGAAACAAATTAAGGATGGTAGATTACAGACAATATGGAAAGACGAACCTGAAGGGGTTCCACGTCAGCTATATGATCCAACTGCATACATGAGGAATGGTGCAGTTTATGTCTTTCGGAAAGAACTTATTATGGATGGAATATTATATGGTAAGGATGTATTGCCTTATATAATGCCAATAGAACGTTCAGTTTGTATTGATGATATGATGGATTGGTTTGTTGCCGAAGCTTGGATGAAAATGAAAAATGAATCAAAATAAATGAAAGTTGTTGTAGTTGGTTATGGATCTATCGGAAAACGACATGTTAGAAACCTAATTTCATTAGGAGTTAAGGATATTTTTTTGTGTAGATCTTCTGTAAATGGAAACGAGCTAAACTTAAAAGAGATTTCAGAATTAGAGGATATTATAAAAATTAGTCCTGATTTTGTAATTGTTTCCAATCCAACCTCACTTCATTTCCAAACAATTATATTTCTTATTAAATACCATTTCAATATTCTTTGTGAAAAACCATTTTTATACAAACCGAAAGAATGGGATTTATTAAAACCGTTGTTAAAAAATTATAAAGGAATAACTAATATTGTATTCAATTTAAGATATCACCCATGTATTCAGAAAGTTAAAGAATTACTTCAGAATAATAGTCTAGGGGAAATTTATTCAGGGCGATTTTTTGTTGGACAATACTTACCAGATTGGAGATCAGGAATTAATCATCTTGAAAGTTATTCAGCATTCAAAGAAATGGGTGGAGGAGTTGTTATGGATCTTGTTCATGAAATTGATTTAGCTGAATATCTATTAGGAAAGCCACAAGGTCAAATACATTCTATCGTCAGCAAGGTTTCTAATGTGACTATCGACTCTCCTGATATCGCTGAAATTATATATAAGTCAATTAATAGTGAAATTGTAAATATACATCTTGATTATCTATACCGTGGGTATTCACGTCATTTTTCAATTTGTGGCAATGATGCCAACCTTCACTGTGATTTATTTAAAAATACAATTAAAATAACTGGAGATAACAGCAAACAAATCGAACATTTTAAGTTTGAAAATTTTCAAAGAAATGACATGTACCTCAATTTACTTCATGATTATATAAAAGGATTAACTACTTCAACTTATCAATCTAACTTGCCTTCGTTTATTGAAAATGAGTCGGTAATGAGTACTTGTTTTCAAATTAATAATTGAAAAATAAAATGGATATAAAAAATAAAGTAATAGCTCTTATCGGTTCAACTGGAATATTAGGTTCAGAATATGTGAAGTTTCTATCCTCAAAAGGAGCAAATGTAATAATTGGTGATATTGATTTAGATAAATGTATTGTATCTGCTTCAAAAATGAAGTTGCAGCACAAAACAAACCCATTAGCTTTATATATTGATTTGTATGAGGAAGAATCAATAAGAAGTTTTTTTGCAGATGCATTTAAATATTACGGGAAAATAGATTCATTAATCAATAATTCTCAAGTAAAACCCGAAGGGTTTTATAATTCTTTTGAAAACTATACTAAAAAAACTTTAATGAGAGTTCTAGAAGGTAATACAGTTGGAATGGCTATATCTTGTCAAGAAGCCTGTAAAATATTCTTAAAACAAGGTTATGGAAATATAATTAATATCGCTTCTATTTACGGAATTACAGGAGCTGATCAAAGATTATATGATGGTGTCGAAAATATTTATAATTCAAACGAGCCTTTTTCATCTCCCATATCATATGCAGCATCTAAAGCAGGAGTTGTAAGTATGACTAAATATTTAGCATCATACTATAGAGAGAAAAAAATTAGAGTTAATTGTCTCACTCCGGGTGGTGTTTATGATAATCATGATCAGAATTTCAATAAAAATTATTCAACAAGAACCTTATTAGGTAGAATGGCGAATCGTGACGAGTATAATGGAGCAATTTTATATTTAGTTTCAGAAAGTTCAAGTTATATGACAGGAGCTAATTTAGTAGTTGATGGAGGTTGGACTGCTTTTTAACACAAATTATAAGAAATGGACGTATTAATACCAATTGAAACAACTGCCAGAGAAGCATTATATAAAATATATTTAAGTAAACTTCTCGCTTTAGAAGGAGTCAATAGTTACTTAGGAACAAAGAGTCACATATTTTTTTTAACACAATTATTCACTAATTATACTTATTTAGACAAAGGTTATCATCAAGTTACCTCTGACATCATTTATGAAAAAATTAGAAATAATAATGGAAAAATAGTAAACTTAGATGAAGAAGGAGCAGTTGATTTTCCTGAAAACTCCATATTAAAAAGTAGATATTCTAAAACACTTTTTGAATCTTCCGACCATGTTTTTTTTTGGGGAGAAAGCCAATTTAATTTATTAAAAGATAATATTAAAGATTTAAATAAAACAACAATTACAGGTCACCCGAGATTTGAATTGTTGAAAAATAAATTTCATATTCTTTATAAATCCGAAGTTAATAAAATAAACAAAAAATACGGAAAATACATATTGATAAACACAAATATGGGTTTTGGTAATAACTTAAAGGGAGACAAATTTGTAAAATCTAATTACAAATCAAGATTCAAAAATATTCATGAAATAGTATCATTTGATAAAGAAAAATGTAAAATTTTCATATCACTTGTTAAAAAATTAGCAAATCAATATGATGGTAATATAATATTTAGGCCTCACCCAGAAGAAAACATAAATATTTATAAAGATGCATTTAAAAGTTTTAAAAATATTAAAGTACTATTTAAAGGCTCTGCCGTAGATTGGATATTAGGGTGTGAACTCATGATTCATCCTGATTGTTCCACCGCAATTGAATCAACTATAATTGGAAAAAAATCAATTTCATTTCTGCCTAATAATTACAATTCTTCATTAGTAACGAAACTTCCATTAGAAGTGAGTATAAGTTTTACTGATGAAAACGTATTATTGGAATACATTAATAATAAAAATTATAAAAAATTTCAAGAGCAGGATAACAATATCAATAAAGTAATTGAGAATCATTTTGCAATTTCAAAAAACTCATCTTCAATAATAAAGGATGAAATAGTTAAGCTTTCCCCCAAAAAAAGAGATATCAAAAACACGATCTCTTTTAAACATTATTTATCTCTATTGGTTCTTTCTTTAAAACTTAAAATCGGAAGTACTGAATCTCATCGATTAGTTAGGCAGAAGTTACAAGGTATTGAAAAGCACAATTTTAAAAGTATGAACTCCTTGGTGAATAGAATTAATCCAGAATTAAAAAAAGTAAAAATGAAAAAAGTATCGTATGGGCTATATAAATTTTATACTAAATATTAATTATAATTCATATTAAAAAATTTCAAATAATTTTATGTTAGTAAAAATAAGTAAAAATAAAATAAATGTTCAAGGAGGTGAATCTAATAAATTAGATAATGGGGATGAATTAATTTTGTTTCGTTCTCCTAACCACCCTTATAAAAAAAATGAGAATTTTAAATTAAATAATAATTTTAAAGAATATGCTTCTCAATTTAAACATGATTCATTTATTTATATTGATAATAAAAAAGAAGTTGTTAGATTTTTAAGAGATTGGCCTGGAAATATTCCTGTATTTTATTATTATTCTCAAAAGAAAGAAGAGCTTATTATTTCTGATAATATACATATTCTAGCAGATACTGTTGGTAATACTAAACCTTCAAAACATGGTTTAAAATTATTTATTACAGATAGAAAACATTTTCATTCCTATACTATATATGATGAAATTTTTCTATTACATCCGGGATTGTATATAGAGTTAGATAAAAAAACTTTTAAAATAACGAATAATTGGTGGTATAAACCATTTAAAAATATCACTATAACAAATAAGGAAATTGCAAAAAAAAATTATTTAGACACTTTAGATGCAACTATACTAAGACTAGTTCCAAAAGACAAACCTGCCGCTCTAATGTTTTCAGGAGGTAGCGATTCTACTCTCTTACTTGATAGAATGGTAAAACTTGGTTATAATAAAATTGATTTATTTACTATTTGTGTTAATGGAGAAACTATTCAACATAAATATGCCAACGAAAAAGCAAAAATATTTAATATGGAAGTAATTCCCATTTTTGCAGATAAAGAAAATATCTTTGAAGGCTGGAAAGAATTGTTTAAGTTATGTTATCACTACTTATCAGATCTAAGAATTGATGGAATTTTTTCTCCATCCGTTCAAGTTATCAAAAAAATTAAAGAATATTATAATGGAGAGCCTTCAAGCTTAGTTTGGGGTTCTCAATATGCTATAGCTTCACCTATGATATCTACCAAAGCCATATTTTTTAAGTTTTATCCTATCTTTATTTTAATCAAGTTTACTAAACATTTGAAATTTATAAAAAAAAGATCTTACAAATTTGCATTGAATCATTTACGAAGTGCTATGCTTCAGGAGAATTTAATGTCTAAAGAAAGTCTTTTAGCATTTAAAGATTTATACCTAACCAGTTTCGATGAAATAAATAGCCCAGACCAACTAATAAACCTCTTTTTATCTACTGATTATAATCATCTTAAACACTGGTGGATGGACTGGCGTAATAAAGTTAGTTCTAATTTCTATAAAAATTCCGTAAATGTATTCCCATTTCATGATAGAGAGTTTCAAGAAAGTACAATGTCTTATTCATTAAAAGTTCGTATTGGTGGTTTTAGAAATTTATTTAAAATGCCAAATTCATTTAAGAATCTTTTCTTTTCACTATTTGATAGTAATATTCCTGTTTCAAGCATTAAGAGAGGAAACCATGCTACATTACCAGAGTATTTTTCATTATTCAAAAATGAAAATTTTTATAACTTTCTTACCCAGCAACTAAATCAAAAGCATAATATTAAATTAGTTGAGTTTCTGGTTAAAGAACTAGATATTTATATCCCATCTTCTTACAACGATTTACTAAAACTTAATACTATAGAAGTTGAAAAATTAACTGGAATTATTTTTTTAGCGACTCGACTAAAAGAAGATGATGTGTCTTTTGAAAATTAATAAAACTAAAAATATTCCAAAAATATCTTTAATTACTCATAAAAAATATATTAAATGAAAGTTGGAATTCTAATTAAGAAATTTGAGGATTTAAAAAACTGGGAACTTAGAATAATTGATCAAATAATTAAAGATCCTGAACTTGAATTATCATTACTAATATTTGACGGAAGAATCTCTGAAAAAAAATCAAGTTCAATAAAAGATAAGTTAGTTCGAGCAAATAAAAATAAAAAACTCCTAAGCTCAATCATTTTTAAATTACAAATTTTACTTGAAAATAAACTTTTTAAGGGTCATGAAACGGTAAACAAAATAGATGTAATCAATTCTTTACAAGGAATAAAAAAAGTTTTTCTCAAACCAATTAAAAAGGGCTTTTTAGATGTTTTCAACGAAAAAGATTCTGAAATAATTTCAAAATATGATTTAGATATCATTTTAAGACAAGAATTTAGTATAATTAGAGGTCCAATTCTCAAAGCAGCTAAGTTTGGTATTTGGTCCTTTCATCATGGAGACAATGCTGTTAACCGAGGTGGACCTCCTGGATTTTGGGAGATAATTCTTAATCAATCAACAGTCGGAGTAACTTTACAAAAATTAACCCCAGAGTTAGATGGAGGAATTGTAATTGATAAAGCTTTTTTTAATACAGATTGGTCTTATGTCAGATTGAACAGGACAGTTTTAGAATCCTCAGTTTCTCTTCTTTTCAAAAATATAAATAAGCTTAAAAATAATAATTTTTCTTTCAATAAATCTATGGTTTACTATAACCCTTTATATAGGAGCCCTAAATTGAAAATTATTGTATTATACTTATTTAAGTTTTATTATAAATTACTTAAAACATTTTTTCAAATAATAGATTATAAAATTTTTAGTAGAAGATACAATTGTTGGACCCTTTTTATAGGAAAAGGAAATTTTTTAGAGTCAACACTTTTCAGACTTAAGCCTGTTAAGCTCCCGAAAAATGAATTTTGGGCGGACCCTTTTATTTTAAACCATAACAATGAAAATTATATTTTTTTTGAAAATTATGATTATAAATTAAAAAAAGGAAAAATTTCATGTGGTATTATTAGAAATAACACATTAATCAATATTAAGGATGCTATAGTTAAAGACTATCATCTATCTTTTCCTTATATTTTTAAAGAGAATGGAGAAATATATTTAATGCCAGAATCAAATGCGAATAATCGATTAGAATTATACAAATGTTTAAGTTTCCCAGATAAGTGGGAGCTTCATTCCACCGCTTTTGAAGGTGAAAAAGTTGCTGATGCATTTTTTTATAATGATAGTAAAGCGCAAAAATGGCTTTTTGTTAATAAGCAAGTAGATTTAAATTCAATCATGAACAATGAATTGTACATTTATAAAGTTGATAGTGTCGATTTAAAAAATATTGAACCACACAAAGAAAATCCTGTTATTATAAATTCTAAAACTGCAAGAAATGCTGGAAGTATATTTAATTATAAAAATGAAATTTATCGTCCATCTCAGGCAAATATTGATGGCATCTATGGACGAGGCTTAAACATTAATAAAATCGAAAAATTGAATATAAACGAATATATAGAATCAAAGACCATTACTGTTTATCCAAATTTTCATTATGGTTTAATTTCTACTCATCATTTAAATCAAAAAGACGGATTATTTGTAATAGATGCTGCCTTTAGAAAATTATAACTTTTATGTTAAATAGATTATTAAAATTATTATTTAATTTTTGCTTTTTAAAGAATTACTAATGAAATCTTACATTTCTAGTGTTATTTTCTCATCTGCACTTACTGGTTATTTACAGAAGGGAATACAGTTTATTGTGAGTATAGTATCTCTTCCTCTTATTATTAGTAGTCTTGGAAAGGAACAATATGGTATTTTAGTATTAATCGGTCAAACAGTTGGTTTTCTTGCAATGAGTGATATTGGAGTTTCTAACTCTGTTGGACGGTTTATTTCTAAGTATATTGTCCTAAATAAAAGCGAGAAAGTAAAAGAAGTTATTCATACGGCATTTTATTTGTTGTTAATAGCCGCAGTAATTATAACTTTAATTACTTTGTCATTTTTCAACTGGATTCCTAATTGGCTCAATATATCTGAAGAATATAGTGACATAGCTAAGCTTCTTTTTGTCATTAATGGCTTTTTCCTTGCGCTTATGTTTCCAACACGAATAGGTCAGGGGATTCTCTCAGGAAAGCAGTTGTACTGGATAATTAATTTAGTTTCATCCGTTGCTGTAATTTTGCAACTTACTGGTGTTATTATTCTATCTCAACTAAACATTTTAGGCTTAATAGAATTAGCATTCCTTATGTTAGGTGTTAATCTTCTCAGTCAATTGATAATTATAGGTATTGCTTGGAGGGGTACACCTTCATTTACGTTCACTAAAATGCGTTTTTCAATTCTGATGGCTAAGAGAATCTTAAGTTTAGGTTCTAGCAGCTTTCTCATTTCGTTTAGTGGTATTTTGGTTTCACAAGGACTGATAATTGCATTGGGAGTATTAACTAATACAATAACAGCAGGTATTTTTGGGGTTGTAATGATGGTCATGACCAATATTTCATTCTTATTAACCAAAATTACTCAGCCAATGGTTACCTTGTCAAGTGAATTAAGCGCTAAGAAAGAATATGAAAAGCTAAATAAATTAATTCTTTTTTTGATGAGACTATCTTTAGTTATAAGTTTTCTGTTCTCTGTCTCACTTTTCTTTTACATTGAAGATTTATTAAAAATACTATTAACTGTTAATTGGACTGATCAAGACTATATTGATGCTAGTTTGTCAATTATTATAATGAGTTTTGCTGTAACAATAGGTATACCGCAATTTGTTTCAAGAGCTGTGTTGTTAGGAGTTGGTATACATTGGAGGGCTAGTTTAGGTAAAACAATAGCCTCAGTAATTGCATTTGTAACAGGAGTTTTATTAATGTGGCTAAATTATGGTTTACTTGGAGCTTCCATTGGATGGTCTTTAATTTGGATTTTGCCAGGAATATTTTACTTTCCCATTCTTATTTCAAAATTCATGAAAATTAAGTTTATTGAAACATTTAAAGTTGTATACATTCCAGGAATTTTTATTGGTTTAATATTGTTTTTTATCGGGTTTATCTTAAAGGAATATCTAACCGAACCATCCTTGCTAAATATTTTAATAGGTGAAATTATTCTCGTTATAATAACTGTTATTTTGTTTTTATTATATCAAAAAAGGTTAACATCCAACATTAACTTTAAGGAACTAATTTTCAAATCAAAATAGAGAAAATGATTTTAAATATTATAAAAAAAATAGCTCGGAACGTTCCCTATTCAGAAATTATTTATTTAAACTTAAATAGATTATTTAATGGAAAAATATTTTCTTATTCATCTATCGATAAGAAAAACATATCAATTACTAAATTTTCTGTAAAGCACCACCATATTTTCTTTGGATACTATGATATTAACCCTTTTAATATAGATAATACAAAGATTTTAGCTATTAAAACTAGGAGCGACACAAAAAAAAGAGCTGAAATTGGTTTTTTTTCTTTGAATAATCCTGACGATTTTTTCTCAATTTCATCAACTAAAAGTTGGTGTTGGCAACAAGGTGCTCGTTTGAGGTGGTTTGATGAAAATAATAAAAAGCTTATTTCATACAATGATTTTAGAGATGGAAAATTTATTAATGTCATTAAAAATATTGAAAATGAAGATGATGAAAGAATAATTTCAGCTCCTCTTTATGATATTAGTTCTGATAGAAAAACAGGATTATCTTTAAATTTTTCACGTTTACAAAGACTTAGACCAGGTTATGGCTATAGTAACATTGAAGATTTGACATTAGAAAATGAATGCCCTGATAATGATGGAATATATCAAGTAAATCTAAATTCTAATAAATCTAAATTGATAATTTCGTATTCAGATTTGCTTAAGGAATTTCCTCTAGATCTAGATCAAGATAATACACATCACTATTTTAACCATTTATCTTTCAATCCTTCTGGAAATAAATTCCTTTTTTTTCACTTAATGCAACATGAAAATGGTAGAACTAATAGATTATTTGCATATAATATAAATTCAAAGAAGATTTTACTTTTGGAAGATGATCTTACAGTTTCACATTATACTTGGCGTGATGACAATAATATACTAATTACTGCTGTCGATAAAAAAGTTAATAAAACTTATTATATTATATATAACACAGAAAAAAATAGTAAAAAAGTTTTGAATCATAAATACTTGAATAAAGATGGACATCCTACTTTTTTGAATGACAAATCAATTATTATTTCTGACACATATCCTGATATTAATAATAATCAGGATCTTTTTTATTATGATATTGAAAAGAACAAATATTTTAAATTAGGTAGTTTTTATAAGCGATACAAGTATCAAGGAGAAACACGATGTGACCTACATCCAAGAATTAATAATGATTCTCATTACATATCATTTGATTCAACCCATCAAGGTTTAAGATCACAATACGTTTTAAAATTTAAAATATGAGAATATTATATATTCATGCACATCCTCTACATAATGAGATGGCCAATGCAGTGCAGGTTATCTCAATGTGTAAAGAATTTTCTAAAAATCATGATGTTTTTTTATTGTCGCCAAGTAGAGGGAAAAGCGAAAATGAAATTAATAGTATTTTGAAGCAGAGGTTTAATTTACCGAATTCTATTAAACTACTTTTTTTTAATGATGTTGTTAGTTCCAGAAGGATCTCTGAATTAATAACTTATTTCAGTGTAAATACCTTTATAAAAAAAGTTAAACCAGATTTTTGTTTTGTAAGAAATTCTTCTTTTTTAAGAGGTTGTATTAGAAGTAAAACACCAACATTTTATGAAGTTCATAATAATATTTTACATCATCGTTGGAAGGCATTTGATTTTTTTTTAAGAAAAATGCTTATTTTATCTAGTAAAAGTCCTCACTTAATAAAGTTTATAACTATCAGTAATTCTTTAAAAGATTATTGGATAAGTCAAGATGTTCCAAAAACAAAAACATTAGTACTACACTCAGGATTTAGTGCATTAGAATTTGAAAATCCTCATTCAAAATTAAAAGCTAGGATAATTACAAAATTACCAGATAAGGCTAAAATTGCATTATATACTGGAAGTTTATCAGCAGATCGTAAAATTGAAAATATATTATTTTTGGCTAAACAGAACATAGATGTACTATTTGTAATAATTGGTGGATCAGAAAAACAAAATTATTATTATAAAAATTTATCTACTAAGCAAGATCTCTACAATATTAAATTCTTAGGTCATATTCCGCATAATATTATACCAAACTATTTGTTTTCGGCAGACATTTTATTAGCATTATGGTCACCCATGGTGCCTACAATTAATTTTTGCTCACCTTTAAAAGTATTTGAGTATATGGCTGCAGGAAGATTAATATTAGCTCATGGTTTTCCAACAATTAAAGAGGTTTTAATGGATAGTGTTAATGCATATATTGCAAATCCATTTGATTTAGATGATTTAAATAAAAAATTTAAGCAAGCTTTAAATGATCAAAATGCAAGTAAAATTTCAGACACAGCCAGAAAAGATGCTTTTGAAAAATATTCTTGGTCGGTTAGAACTGACAATATTATAAATGAACATAAAAAATATAATATGTTAAAACTTAATTTTAATGCGAAAGATTAATACGTTTTTAATAATTATAATTATAATTTTAGCTTTTACTGAAGGTGCAATATCTCTAATTGGCCCTTCAGAGTCCTCAATTAGAACATTAAGAGAAGTCTTAATCATTTTATTATTCTCTTTAAGTTTTTTGAAGAACACATTCTATTATAGTGATTCATACAGTACTGCAAAAAAATATTGGTATTATGGTTTAGGATCTATTGCCTTACTTTTCTTCTTAGCAATTGCTTCTATGTTTTATAATGATACATCTGGTATAGAGTTTTTTTTGTTTTTCCTAAGAGTTTTACCACCTTTTTTATTCTTTTGGTCAACTCTTAAAATTAACTTTAATTTAGACAGAGTGATATTTACTCTCAAGATTATGGTTCTTCTTCAAATTCCCGCGGTTATAATCAAATATTTTATTATTGGTATCTCCGAGTCAGGAGGAATCGGTATGATGTCAATTCATGCAGGAAGTTTATCTACAATTTTTCCATTATTTGTAATTTCATATATTTTTTCTTTATATCTATCCAGGAAAAATAAAAAATATATAATTTTAATTTTTCTTTTTTTATTGTTTGGCTTAATTGGAGGTAAAAGAGCATTAATAGTATATACACCAGTATTATTATTCTTCATATTGTTTATTTACAATAAAGGATTTAAATTAAATTTTAAAAGTTCACTAGTGAAGCAGTTTTTTGGATTATTAATATTAGGATTTGTTACCTTTTATTTTATTGCTAGGTTTAATCCTAACTTAAATCCGGAAGAGGAAATAGGAGGTTCATTTGATATCGAACACATAATTAATATTTCTACTGCATATAACACAGCAACTTATGAGGTTGGTTTTAGTCGTGTAGATGCACCACAAGTTTTGTATTCTTTTTTAACTAAAAATGGTGGTAATTTACTAATGCTTATAGGTGTTGGTCCAGGGGATATTATTCAATCTTCTTTAAATGACAAGTATCCAGGAGTAGAAAATGATAGACAGTTACTTATGTATAAGTATGGTTTAGGATATGGCTTAAGAGTGGGTGTATTGTGGGTAGCATTACAAGTGGGTATAATAGGGGCATTAATTTATAGTTTATTTTTCTTCAAAATTTTGAGAAGAATATTTAAAATATTAAAAACATCAAATAATTCAGTTACAAAAGAATATTGTTTAGGCTTTATAGGTATGGGATTTGTTTTTCTATTAGATTTTTTCACATACTCTGCGACTTTTTTTTATAGTGGAGCAATTTCAATTTCATTTTTTTTAATCGCAGTTATTATTTTTAAAAGGTTTTCAAAAGAAATTAATTATTAAACATATATTCAAAATAATAATATAAATTTTTATCAAATGAAAGTTCTACAAGTAACAAATAATTATCCAACTCGTAAATTACCTATTTTTGGAATATTTGTAAAAGAACAAATCGATTCATTAATTGATTTAGGTATAGATATTGATTTTTTTTTTATTAATGCAAGAGAAAAAGGCCCATTTGAATATATAAAAGCCATATTTATTTTAGCTCGTAAGCTTGAAAAAAATAATTATGATATAGTACATTGTCATCATTCATTTTCTGCATTAGTTTTATTTCTAGCGAGTTTGTTTAAAAGAAAAAAAAATAAATATTTAGTTTCTTTTCAATCAGATCCTAAAAATGAATTTTTTGGATTATTTTATTTTTTATTTAAATTTAGATTTGATGGATTTATTTTTAAGAACAAGCCCAATATTAAAAACAAAAAATCTTATTATTTACCTAATGGAGTTAATGAATCTCTTTTTAGACCAATTATAAAAAAAAGAGCCTGTGAACATTTATCTTTAGATTATAATAATAATTATATTTTATTTGTAAGCTCTAATAAATTTCGAAAAGAAAAAAGATTTGATTTATTTAAAAAGGTAATTAAAATTTTACAGTCTAATTATCCTGATTTTAATTTTGAGATGATAAAAATGATAAATATTAATCGTACTGAGGTACCTTATTTTTTTAATGCGGCATCTGTCCATCTTTTAACTTCAGATTTTGAAGGATCACCAAATTCTATTAAAGAATCGATTTTTTGTAATACACCTGTAGTATCCACTAACGTTGGAAATGTTAATGATATTTGTGAGGGACTAAAAGGCTGTTTTGTTTCTAATTCAAATGATCCAAAAGAACTAGCAGATTTAGTTATTAATGCATTAAATATTGATAATTTTGATTGCAGAGATATTTTAATAAAAAAAGGATATTCAATCAAAAATGTTGCATTAAAATTAATTACTGTGTATAATGAAATAAAACTATAAAACTATAAAACTATAAAACTATAAAATAAAATGAAAAAAAGAATTTATATTGCAGGTAGTGGTGGAATGTTAGGAGAAGCGTTTTATTCACAATTTAAAGATAGTTATGATCTTAAATGTACTGATAAAGATGTAAATGATGATTGGTTGTCTTTTCTTGATTTCAGAGATCGAGACGCCTACATAAATGATGTAGAAGAATTTAAGCCAGATTATCTTTTCCATATTGGTGCATATACCAATTTAGAATTTTGTGAAGAAAATGCAAATGACACTTACGATACTAATACTTTGTCTGTAGAAAATGCAGTTTTTATTGCTAATAAATTAGATATTCCTTTGTTATATATTAGTACAGCTGGGATTTTTGATGGAAAAAAAGAGCTATATGATGATTGGGATATTCCAAATCCATTGGGAGTATATGCAAGATCTAAATACATGGGTGAACGTTTTGTTTGTGAAAATGCTAAACGATTTTTAGTTTGTAGAGCAGGTTGGATGATGGGATCTGGACCTAAAAAAGATAAGAAATTTATTCAAAAGTTAATGAAGCAAATTAAGGATGGGAATAAAGAATTATTTATAGTAAATGATAAAGACGGAACACCCACTTATACACATGATTTTGCTAAAACAGTAAAAGAACTGATTCAAAAAGAGTATTGGGGTCTTTACAATTGCGTTTGTGGGGGACAAACTAGTAGATTTGAAGTGGCAGAAGAATTAATAAGTCTTTTAGGTAAGAAAGATGATATAAAAATTACTTCTGTAAATTCAGAGTATTTTAAAGATATTTATTATGCAGAAAGACCACCATCAGAAAGATTGTTAACAAAAAAACTAGATTTAAGAGGAGCCAACAAAATGCGTGATTGGAAGGTTTCTTTAAAAGAATATATAAACAAATACTATGAAGGTTATATAGATGAAAACTAAGAATAAGAAAGTTGCTATTATTGGTACTAATGGTATTCCTGCAAGATATGGAGGATTTGAAACCTTAGCAGAGTATCTAACTAAAGAATTAGAAGCTGATTTTGATTTTACCGTATACTGTAGTTCGATTTATAAAAAAAATGACCGAATTAAATCTTATAATAATTCAAAATTAATTTTTTTGCCATTTAAGGCTAATGGGATTCAAAGTATTTTTTATGACATAATATCTACCTTTCATGCATGGTTTACCTCAGATGTTTTGTTGGTTTTAGGACCTGCAGCAGGTTTTATATTGCCATTAAATAAATTTTTCAAAAAAAAAATAATTACAAATCACGGTGGGTTAAATGAGTGGGAAAGAGAAAAACTTTCTCTCTTTCAAAGGAAATATGCTTATTTAAATCACAAAATAGCAGGACAAAATTCTAATGAAAATATTGCAGATAATTTACCATTAAAAAAAAGTTTACTTCGTGCATTTGGAGTTAAAACTAAAGTAATCGAATATGGTGGAAATCATATTAATATTGAAAATATCTCTTCTAAATCAATAAAAAAATATCCATTTTTATCAAACTCGTATTCACTTTGTGTGGCTCGTGCTCAAGTAGACAACAACTTACACCTTTTAATAGAAGCATTTGAGGGTTTACCTGACAAAAATTTAGTTATAATTTCTAATTGGAATATATCAATATATGGGCAAGAATTATGGAGTAAATACCAAGGCTTAAATAATATATTTCTTGTACCTGCTATCTATGATAAATACGAGTTAGATGTTATAAGGAGTAATACTGAATTATATATACATAGTCACTCACAATGCGGCACAGCTCCATCATTAGTTGAAGCTATGAATTATAATATTCCTGTAATCTGTTTTGATGTTCTAACTAATAGGGAAACAACACAACATAAATCATTTTATTTTAATAACATCAACAATTTAAAACTTTTAATCACAAACCTTTCAGAAGGTAAACGATCTAAATTAAAAAAAGAAATGTTTGCAATATCAAAAAAAAAATATACCTGGAAAATTATTGCCAATAAATACGCTAATTTAATATCAACCTTATGAAGCAACTAGTAAGAAATGTAAAAATATTAGGAACAGGATCTTATTTACCTGAAAAAATAATAACAAATCAATATTTAGAGACTAAGATTTCTACAAATTCAAAATGGATTTTTGAAAATGTTGGTATTTTGGAAAGGCGTATTGCAGAAGATAATATAGCTACTAGTGATTTAGCGACAATTGCAGGACAAAGAGCTATAGATGATGCAGGATTAAAAAATGAAGATATTGACCTAATTATTGTAGCAACAGCTACTCCAGATAGAAAAGCTCCTTCTACTGCTGCATTTGTTCACCATAAACTAAATGCATATAATGCAGCTGCCTTTGATTTAAATGCTGTTTGCAGTGGTTTCTTGTTTGGGATGTCTGTAGCTTCTCAGTATATTGCATCTGGAGTTTATAATAATGTATTAGTTATTGGAGCTGATACTTTTTCTAAAATTACAGATTGGACAAGAAGAGATGCTGTTTTTTTTGGTGATGGTGCAGGAGCTGCTGTATTAACTTCAGCCAATGTAACAGAAGGATTTTTAGCTTACAGGTTGTATACTGATACATCTAATGAAATGCTTGGTTTTACAATTCCAGGAGGAGGATCAGAAATTCCTTTGACTAAAGAAAATATGAATGAACAGTATTTTCAGATGAACGGAAGGGCTGTTTTTAATTCAGCTACAAAAGCATTACCAAAAGCTATTAATCAGGTCTTGGAGGATACTGGTTTAGTAATTGATGATATTGACATTATGATTCCGCATCAACCAAGTATTAGAATTTTACAAAAGACAGCTGAAATTATTGGTTTACCATTTAATAAATTGATGACTAATATGGATAAGTATGCAAATACATCAGCAGGTACAATTCCTATTTTACTAGATGAGTTAAATAAAAGTAAAAAATTAAAAAAAGGAGATACTATTTTATTTGCAGCTGTGGGTAGTGGATGGACTTATGGAGCATCAATAATTAAATGGGGGTAATTAAAACTAAAAAAGATGATAATAATAACAGGAGCGTCAAGCGGAGTAGGTAAGTTTTTATTTGATACTTACACAGAATTAGGAGAAGAAGTTTATGGAACTTATAATAAAAGTGTTCCAGAAACTACCAAACATAATGGACACTATAATAAAGTAGATATAGTAAAGTATGATGAAGTTGAAAATTGGATAAAATCAATAAGTTTGTTAAAAGATATAGTACTGATAAATTGTGCTGGCATAACTTATAATGCTTTTGCACATAAAGCAGATGTTGAACTTTGGAAAAATGTTATCGATGTAAACCTAACTGGGACTTATAACGTAATAAGAACAATCCTTCCTTTAATGAGAGAGGATAATTTTGGTAGAATTATTAATTTTTCATCAGTTGTTGCTCAAAAAGCAACTCCTGGCATAAGTGCTTATGCAGCCTCTAAATCAGCACTATGGGGTATGGCCAAAAGTATTTCTATTGAAAATGCTTCGAAAGGTATTACCATTAATAATATAAATTTAGGTTATTCAGAATTGGGAATGATTAAGCAAGTTCCTGAAAAATATAAAGCAGCTATAAAAGCAGGAATTCCAAGTGGAGAATTTTGCCAAAAAGAGGATGTGTTCAAATGTGTAGAATTTGTTAGAAAAAATAATTATTTAAATGGTTCTTCTATTGATTTAAATGGAGGTATATTTTAGCAACATGAAGTTATCTGTTTTTAAAAAAGAAAATGATATTAACCAACAACGTGCTTTGTTTAAGGAATGTTTTCCTGAAAATAACGGCACTTCAGTTGAAAAAAAAGATCACTATTTATGGAAATTCCATTCCTTTCCATCTACTCCAACCTCATATGAATATGGAGCATATATAAAGGAGAAGTTGATTGGATATTATGCTGCCTTACCTTATGAGTACATGATTGATGGTAAAATGATAAAGGTAGGTATGGTTTGTGATGTCATGACAGGTATAGAAGCTCGTGGGAAAGGAGTCTTTACAAAAATGGGCGCCTATTCTACAGACTCTATGAAAGATGAAGAATTAGAATTTACAATTGGTTATCCGATAAGACCAGAAGTAATACCAGGGCATATTAAAGTTGGTTGGGAGAAATTATTTGCCTTACCATTGTATATTAAATTTTTAAGTAGTAAAAGCCTTTTGAAAAATAAAAAAATTAATTTTTTATATCCAATAATTGACTTATGTCTGGTTTCTTATAATTATTTAATTGGATTACTTCAATATAAAAATAAATATGATATTCAAATCTATAACTCTAAAGAAATAAGTGATATAAGAGGATTAGATTTGTTTTTACAGAAATGGATTTCTGAACAAGAAATAGCTTTAAATAAAAAAATAGAATTTTTAAAATGGAGATTAGGAGCTCCTGGAAAAAAATACAAAATTATTATTGCAAAAGATTCAAATGAAATAATTGGTCTTTGTATAGTGTCAGAAATTATAAAAGAAAATGTACCGTCCTTAGCAATATTAGATTTAAGCTGTCTTAAATATCATAAAAAGGCAGAAGGTAGTATCTTTTCTGAAATTGAATCTTATGCAAGGGATAATAAGTTAGAAGCGATTATGATTATGGCAAGTAGTTATTTTTCTAAAAGGTATTCTTTAGTTAAAAATGGGTTTATTAAATCACCACATAAATTTTGGCTTATTGTTAAAAACTTAAATAAAAATTATTCAATGGCATTTTTAAGAAATGAAAAAAACTGGCATTTAACCTGGATTGATTCAGATGACTTATAATAAAATGAATATTTTAACATTTGATATAGAAGAATGGTTTCATTTATTGAATAATGAATCTACCAAAACTGAACTAGACTGGCAAAAATACGAGCCAAGAATTGTTCAAAATATGGAGAAAATATTTAAAATATTAGAGGACACAAATACAAAAGCTAGTTTTTTTGTTTTGGGATGGATTGCCGAAAAATACCCTAATGTTGTAAGAGAAATATGCGATAGAGGATATGAAATAGGGAGTCATACTACTTTTCATCAATTAGTGTATAATCAAGATAGAAATAGTTTTTTTCAAGATGTAGATCGTTCTATAAAAACATTAGAAGACATCTCAGGAAAAAAAATTAAAATGTTTCGTGCTCCCGGGTTTTCTATTACTGAAGAGAATTTATGGGCTTTTGAAGTGTTACACGAGTTGGGAATTGAAATTGATTCATCGGTTTTCCCAGCAAGTAGAGCGCATGGTGGAATGCCTAAGTATGGTGTAGCTCAGCCATCTGTATTAAAATATAAAGGTGCTCAATTAAAAGAGTTGCCAATCAATACGACTTCAATTTTTAACACCCCTCTTATTTTTTCTGGCGGAGGATATTTTCGCCTTTTGCCTTATCCAGTAATAAAACACTTAACAAAGAGTTCTGATTATATTATGTCTTATTTTCATCCAAGAGACTTTGATTTTAATCAGCCACTTATAAAAGAATTATCTATACAAAGAAAGTTTAAGTCTTATGTGGGATTGAAAAATGCTGAAATGAAATTAAGAAAATGGACCACAGATTTTGAATTTGTTGATATAAAAAAAGCAAATGATACTATTAATTGGAACAATGTAAAAACAGTAGAGTTATGAAAGGAATTATTTTAGCAGGAGGTAGTGGAACACGCTTATATCCAATTACCAAAGGAGTATCAAAGCAGTTATTACCTGTTTATGATAAACCAATGATATATTACCCTTTATCTGTATTAATGTTGGCAGGTATTCAAGAAATTTTAATTATTTCTACTCCGGAAGATTTGCCTAATTTTCAAAAACTATTAGGTGATGGTTCTGAGATTGGCTTACAATTATCTTACGAAGATCAACCAAGTCCAGATGGTTTAGCACAAGCTTTTATTATTGGTGAAGAATTTATAGGAAATGATGATGTTTGTTTAGTACTTGGAGACAATATTTTTTATGGATATGGTTTTTCTGGAATTTTGAAAAATGCTATAAAAAATTTGATAAAGGAAAATCAACTGTTTTTGGATATTATGTAAATGATCCTGAACGTTATGGAGTTGCTGAGTTTGATGCAGATGGCAATGTAATTTCCATAGAAGAAAAACCCAAAGATCCAAAATCTAATTTTGCAGTAGTTGGTTTATATTTTTATACAAATGATGTAGTTCAAATTGCAAAAAAAATAAAACCATCTCACAGAGGAGAATTAGAAATTACCTCCGTAAATCAAGAATACTTAAACAACAAAACTTAAAAGTAGAATTACTAGGTAGAGGTTTTGCATGGTTAGATACTGGCACACATGATTCTTTAATGGAAGCAGGTCAGTTTATAGAAACTATAGAAAAACGGCAAGGGTTAAAAGTAGCCTGTTTGGAAGAAATTGCTTATAGAATGAAATATATAGATGCAAATCAATTAAAGAAGTTAGCAGACCCTTAAAGAAAAATGGTTATGGTCAATATCTTTTAAAATTAGCAAAGAATAATGAAGTTTATAGAAACAAAAATATTAGATGTAATTATTATTGAGCCTACAGTATTTGGAGATGCTAGAGGGTATTTTTTAGAGTCCTACAATCAAAAGAAGTTTGAAGAAGTTATTGGTAAAACTCTTTTGTACAAGACAATGAGTCGAAATCATCTAAGGGAGTATTGCGTGGTCTTCATTTTCAAAAACCACCATTTGAGCAAGCAAAGTTAGTAAGATGTATTGAAGGTAGAGTTATTGATGTTGCAGTAGATATTAGAAAAAACTCAAAAACCTATGGAAAGCATGTTGCAGTGCTATTATCGGAGAAAATAAACGGCAATTATTTGTGCCAAGAGGTTTTGCACATGGTTTTTTGTTTTGAGTGAAAGCGCTACTTTTGCCTATAAAGTAGACAATAGCTATGCGCCAGACTATGATGCAGGTATCCGATGGAACGATAAGGATTTAAACATTCAATGGGGGCTGGAAGATAGTGAAGTTATGGTTTCTGCAAAAGATGCTGAACTTCCTTTTTTTTTAGAATTTGAATCTCCTTTTACAAACTAAAATATGAGAGTATTAATTACCGGATCGAATGGACAACTAGGATCAGAAATTAAAGAGTTAGCAACTAACTATAAAAAGTTAGATTTTATTTTTAAGGATCTTCCTGAGTTGGATATTTGTAATTTTAATTTATTACAATCATTTATAATAGATAACAATATCAATGCAGTTATTAACTGTGCGGCTTATACTGCTGTAGACAAAGCTGAAGAGGATGCTGAAATTGCAGAAAAAGTAAATTCAGAAGGAGTTTCAAATCTTGTCAATGCTTTACAAACAGTAAATGGAAAGTTGATTCATATCTCAACTGATTATGTGTTTGACGGCAATCATTTTTTACCCTATAAAGAATCAGATCCAGTAAGCCCAATTGGAGTATATGGAGAGACCAAAAGAGCAGGGGAACTTGCTGTTATCAATAGTGCTATAGATGCGATTGTCATTAGAACGTCATGGTTGTATTCTTCTTATGGAAATAATTTTGTCAAAACAATGTTGCGTCTTGGAAACGAGAAAGAAAACTTGGGAGTCATTTTTGATCAAGTTGGTACACCTACTTATGCAAGAGATTTGGCTAAAACCTGTTTAGAGATTCTACTGTGGTGAATTCAGCAAATATCAGTAAAAATGGAAACCTATATCATTACTCTAATGAAGGTGTTGCTTCTTGGTATGATTTTGCTATTGCAATTATGGAATTAGGAGAGAGTAACTGTAAAGTGAAACCAATACAAACCAAAGATTATCCTACCTTGGCAAAAAGACCTCATTTTTC
>CALJVK010000031.1 GCA_937773465.1 uncultured Flavobacteriaceae bacterium
CAATTACTGCAAGTCTATGGTATAAATCTTCTCTAAAGTTGTCATTTAATATTTCACTTTTTAGGTTTTTATTAGTGGCAGCAATAACCCTTACATCAACTACTAAATCTTTTTCACTGCCAACTCTTTGAATCTTATGTTCTTGTAAAGCTCTTAAAACTTTTGATTGAGCAGATAAGCTCATGTCACCAATTTCATCGAGAAAAATAGTTCCACCATCTGCAGCTTCAAACTTTCCAATTTTATCATTTACTGCAGATGTAAAAGCGCCTTTTATATGACCAAATAATTCGCTTTCAATAAGTTCTGAAGGAATAGCTGCGCAATTAACTTCAATAAATGGACCTTCGCATCTTGAGCTATTTAAATGTATTTGATTAGCTACTAATTCTTTTCCAGATCCATTAGGGCCAAGTATTAAAACTTTAGCATTAGTTTTAGCAACTTTTTCAATAATATTTTTAATATTATTAATCTCTAGAGATTGACCAATGATATTAAATTGTTTATGTTTTTTTAATAAAAATTTATTTTTTTTTTCGGAAAATATTATTCTTCAATGCTCCCCTTACAGAGTTTAGTAATCTATTTAAATCAGGAGGTTTTGATATATAATCAAAAGCTCCTAATCTCATTGTTTCAACTGCAGTTTCTAAATCACCATGACCGGAAATCATAATTACAGGTATTTCTGAGTAATCTTTAATTAAAAATTTGAGAACATTTATACCATCTTTTTTTGGCATTTTTATATCACATAAAATCAAATCAATTTTATTTGATTTTACTATGTCAATAGCTTGTAACCCATCAATAGCTTCTACAATAATATAATCTTTATTTTCCTCAGACAATACTTTATTTAACACTCTTCTGATAGTTTCTTCATCTTCAATTATTAAAATTTTTGACATAAAAATTATTTTTCTAAATGAACAACTCTTTGAGGAAATGGAATTTCAATATTATTTTCTTTAAAACTTTTGTGAATCAAAAATCTAATGTCACTTTCAATCAAATTAACTCTAAAACCATTATTATATGTGAAAATTAATTCGAAATCTAATGCACTATCTCCAAAATCTTTAAATATAACTTTCGGAGGAGGGTTTTTAATTAAATGCGGATGTGAGTTAGCTAGATTTAAAAGAATTTCTTTAATCTTTTCAACATCAGAATCATATGAAACTCCTACAGAAACACTTCCCCTTAAAACAGTACCATTTTCGGTCCAATTAAAAAGAGTTGATGTCAAATATTTGTGATTAGGTATAATTAAAACCTTATTGTCAAATGTTACAGCTCTTGTTGTTCTAATTTTAATATTTTCAACCCTACCGACCTTACCATCAATTTCAATAATATCTCCTACATGAACAGTTTGATCTGCTAAAATTAATATTCCTGAAATTATATCTTGAAAAAAAGTCTGAAGAGCTAGACCAATACCTACTAATAATGCAGCTGAGGCAGCAAATATTCCTGTAAGATTGATTCCGAAATTTTGAAATGTAATTAGAGCTACAATTATGTAAACAAAATAATTTAAAAAAGTAAAAACAGATTTAAATTTTAATTTCCTTTCCTCATCTAATTTTTTAGTAGCAATTTTCTTGGTTAATTTTAAGAGAAAATAGGTTGTAAAAAATATTAAAGAAACCAATATAATTGTAACAATTGAAAACTTTATGTTATCAGTGATAAAAAACTCCTTGTTGATAAATTCTATAAATTTTTTCATTTGAATATATTGTATAAATATAATCAAATTGAAAGTAAGAATTAAGTTAAGATTTGATTAAAGAAAAAATTATGAAAACATATCCTTTACTTTTTCAAAGAAAGATTTATCTCCTTTTTCAGGGGACGGAACAAAATTTTCATTATTTTTCATTTCTTCAAAAAATATTTTTTGTTCTTTATTTAAAGTTTTTGGAGTCCAAACATTGATATGAACCAATAAATCACCAGAGTCATATGAATTTAAACTTGAAAGGCCTTTTCCTCTAAGTCTCAATATTTTTCCGGACTGAATTCCAGATTCAAGTTTAATTCTAACATTTCCAGTAACAGTTTCAATTTCTTTTGAAATACCTAAAACAGCTTCAGAAATACTTATGTAAAGATCATAATGTAAATTATTACCTTCTCTTTTAAGATTAGGATGTTCATTTTCTTGAATTAAAACTATTAAATCTCCAGAAATTCCATTGTTTCCTGTTGATTCATTGCCTTTTCCAGTGACTTTTAATTGCATACCATCCTCTACTCCAGACGGAATTTTTACAAGAACTGTTTCTTCAGAGGAGATTAGCCCATTAGCATCAGAGTTAGATGGTCTATTGGAAACTACTTGACCTGAACCACTACATGATGGACATGTACTAGCAGACTGCATTCTTCCTAAAATAGTATTAGTAATTCTTGTAACTTGTCCAGAGCCATTGCATGAATTACAATTTTTAAAAGTGACTCCTTTGGCTTTAATTTTTCTTTTTACTTTAATTTTCTTCTCAACTCCTAAAATAATTTCTTTAAGGTCTAAACTAACCCTAATCCTTAAGTTACTTCCTTTGGACCTTCTTTGGCTTCCACCTCCAAATCCACTAAAACCTCCAAATCCTCCACCAAAAATATCTCCAAATTGACTAAATATATCATCCATATTCATACCTCCCCCACCAAATCCTCCACTACCATCAAAAGCAGAGTGACCAAACTGATCGTATTTAGATTTTTTATCTTGATTACCTAAAACTTCATAAGCTTCAGCAGCTTTTTTGAAATTTTCTTCAGCAGCAGAATCACCAGGGTTTTTATCAGGGTGAAACTTAATTGCCTTTTTTCTGTAAGCTTTTTTTATTTCAGTTTCTGATGCAGATTTACTAACCCCTAAAATATCATAATAATCTTCTTTCATGAAATATTGTTTTTAATTACCTACTACAACTTTTGGATACCTTATTATTTTTTCTCCAAGCTTATATCCTGACTCCACAACATCAATTACTTTACCTTTCATAGCTTTATCATCAACCGGAATTTGGGTAATCGCTTCATGAACTTCAGCATCAAAATCATCTCCTTTGTTTACTTCAATAATTATTAAACCTTGAGCTTTCAAAGTTTCAGAAAATTTGTTTTTAATAAGAGAAAAACCCTCAATATGACCCTTATCCTTAGATTTATCAAACTCTAATAATGCTCGTTCCATATCATCAATTACAGGCAACAAAGCAGTCATTAACTCTTGTGAGGCTGTTTTATACAACTCTAACCTTTCCTTTGAGGTTCTTTTCTTGTAATTTTCAAATTCTGCAAAAAGTCTTAAAAATTTATCTTTTTCTTCTTTAACAGAAATTGACAACTCTTCAATCTGAGATTTTAATGATGGTTTTTTACTGCTCTTAGATTTAGGTTTTAAATCACTCATTCATTTGTTTTTTACAATAAAAGCAAAAGTACTGCCAATTTTCAGAATTTGTCAAAATGTCATCAAATTATTTAAGTAAATTTTCTAAAGCAGATTTAAGTTCTTTATGACTAAAAACAAAACCTTCATTGACTAGTTTTTTTGAAGACACTTTTTGATTAAAAATTAATAGTTCGGACATTTTTCCTGTTAAAAATTTAACGATTTTCTTTGGAATAGACGGAAGAATTATTTTAGTTTTTAGAATTGAAGAGATTTCAAGAGCAAAATTTTTACTTGTTACTGGATTTGGGGCCACTAGATTATATATACCTTCTTTATTTTTGTCAATTAAATAAATAATTGATTTAGCCACATCATCAATATGAATCCAAGAATAATAATTATTTCCTTTACCAAACCAAACTCCTAAAAAATATTTTATTGATAAGGCTACAGGTTTTAATAACCCACCCTCCATCGAAAGAACTAGTCCAATTCTAAGTTTCAAAACTTTTATATTATTGCTTTTAATAACATCACAGCTTTTTTCCCACTTATTAACTGTATTTCCTAAAAAAGAATTGGAAATATGATTTGTGTTTTCGTCAAACTCAATATTTACATCAGAGGGATAAATGCCAATAGCAGAAGCACAAGCAAATTGTTTTACTTTATTTCTTTTATCATTAAATAAAAGTTTATGTAATAATTTAACAGATTTCAATCTACTTTCTAATATTGATTTTTTAGCATTTTGAGTCCACAACTGAGCTATGGGAGAGCCTGCAAGATTAATAATTACATCCACGTCTGAAATACAGTTTTCATCAATAATTCCTAATTCAGGATTCCAATAATAAAAGTTTACATCACTAGAGTTATTAATATTATTTTTGTTGGTAGATAAAACATTTAATTCATCTCCTCTATTTAAAATAATGTCTATGACTTTTCTCCCTATCAACCCTGTTGCTCCAGTAACTAAAAATCTCATATGTATTTTTGTTTTGGGTCAAAGTTAATTTGTAATTTTGCTAATAACAATTGATTTACTATGAAAATTGAAAAAGTAAAAAAATCTAATATTCCAAATATTGATTTTGATAATTTAAATTTTGGTTCTGTTTTTACTGATCATATGTTTACATGTTCATTTAAAAAAGGAAAGTGGGTTAACCCAGAAATAAAACCCTATCAGCCAATTTTAATAAGCCCCTCAGCAAGAGTTTTTCATTATGGACAAGCTTGTTTTGAAGGTATGAAAGCATTTAAAGATCAAAATGATAAAGTTTGGTTATTTAGACCAAAAGAAAATCACGATAGAATTGTTAAATCGTCTAAAAGATTAGCAATGCCTGAAATTCCAGAAGAAATATTTATGGAAGCTCTAAATGTACTACTAAATTTAGATAAGGACTGGATAAAAACTGGTATGGGAAATTCTTTATATATAAGACCATTTATTTTTGCAGATCAAGCAAGTTTAAATGCTACCGAGGCAAACGAATATAAGTTTATGATAATTTGTGCTCCTGCTGACACGTATTACAGCGGAGAAGTTAGAGTTAAAATTGAAAAATCATTTAGCAGAGCTTCCAAAGGTGGAGTTGGTTATGCTAAAGCAGCAGGAAATTATGCTGCTCAATTTTATCCTACAATTTTAGCAAGAGACGAAGGTTTTCAACAAATAATTTGGACAGATTCTGTAAATCATCAATACATTGAAGAAGCAGGAACAATGAACTTATTTTTTAGAATTGGAGATACTTTACTAACTGCGCCAATAAGTGATAGTATTTTAGATGGGATAACAAGAAAAAGTTTAATTGAAATAGCAAAAAAAGAAGGAATAAAAATTGAAATTAGACCTATTAAAGTGACTGAAATAATTGAAGCTCAAAAAAGCGGGAATCTTAAAGAAATTTTTGGTAGTGGAACAGCTGTGGTAGTAATGCCTATAATTGGATTTGGTTATGAAAACATGAAATATGACTTGCCTAAAGTTGAAAACTCATTTTCAACTATTTTAAAGAAAAAGTTAAATGACATTCAATATAACATTTCAGATGATCCTTTTGGATGGAGAGTTGAGGCTTAACTCAAAATTTTTAAAATATTGGGTTTGAAATAATTAGGGCCTTTCAATACTTTTCCATCTTCACGGAATATTGGTTCTCCATCTTCAGATAATTTACTCATATTACTCCTCTGAATCTCATCAAAGACTTGTTCAATTTTATCTTGCATTCCATGCTCGATAATTGTTCCACACAAAATATATAGCATGTCTCCTAAAGCATCTGCAACTTCAATTAAATCATTATTATTAGCAGCTTCAAAATATTCCTGATTTTCTTCAGCCATCAGGTTAAACCTCAACTTGATAGTTTCAGGATCCAATTTAGATGTAGGATTATCTTTAAAACTAAGTTTATATACTTGATGAAATTTTTTTACACAATCTAATTGATGTTTCATATTATATTAAGTGTTATTTTTGAACTAAAATAGTTAAATATGTTTAGTAACGGACAATTAGTTTTTGGACTATTATTTTTTGTTTCATTCATAATAATTGTCACCTATAGTTATAAGAAGGATTTAAAAAAACTCAATGGCACCTACAAAGGAATTAAGTGGGTTGTTATAGGTTTTATTGCTTTCGTTTCACTTCTTGTAATTTTAAAAAAACTAAGTATTTCGTGAAACAATTATTGATCGTTTTTATTGGAGGAGGATTGGGGAGTGTTTTTAGATTTGTACTTACAAAGATTTCTATATTAAATTATTCAAAGTTTCCAGCTCCTACTTTAATTTCCAATGTAATAGGATGTTTTATATTAGGGTTAGTTTTAGGTTACGCAATAAAAAACAATCATTTAAATTCTCCACAAACTTTATTATTAGCTACTGGGTTTTGTGGTGGGTTAACTACATTTTCTACATTTGCCTATGAAAATATCTCTTTAATAAAAAGTGGAGATATTAGCCAACTCTTATTTTACACTTTTTTATCACTTCTTTTAGGTTTTTCGGCTATTTTTTTAGGTCTTCAGCTATCAAAATAGGTTTATAATTATTCTAAATTTATGCAAATCAATAATTTAGGAACTCATTTTTTTTTATTTGAAAAAATTATAATAATTATTTTATTAAATTCATAATAATAAATCATAATTATCCATTTATAATGCGATTAATTCATCTTTTTATTACATTTGATATTAATTGTTTAACAAAAGTTTAATATTATTAATTAAAATTTAAAAAATCATGAAAAAATGTAAAAAAAGTTTAAGTGTATTTATTTTAACCATTATGACCGTATTTGTAACTCTGAATTCAAATACAATTCAAGCTCAAGATTTTGGAGCAGATTTGGTAAGTTCTTACGTATGGAGAGGTACTCAATTTGGTTCTGGAGCGCACATCCAACCGTGGATGGAACTTGGTTCGGGATCATTAACAGGAGGTGTTTGGGGAAGTTTCCCGACAACTGCTAGTGGTGGTGGTAACGAGCTTGACTTGTGGGTTTCTTATGACTTTGGTCCCTTAGCATTTACAGTTACTAATTATTCATTTCCTACAAACGATGGTACTTATGGTGATGGAAATCCTGGATTATTTGACAGTGATTGGATGGAAATTTCAGGGTCTGCTGACCTTGGTCCAGTTGGATTAACTATTGGTTATTTTACAGATGCTGAAGCATTGTACGTAGAAGCAGGTTTTCCAATCGGAGCTATTGATATTGGTATAGGATTTGGGAGCGACAGTAAAGATGCATTCTATGCAGGAGGAGATAGTGGGTTAGTAAACTTATCCTTTGGAGGTTCTAAAGATATCAAAATTACTGAAGATTATTCATTACCAGTTTCAGGATCATTTATTTACAACCCTGACAGTGAAGCTGCATTCATGGTATTTGGAATGAGCTTTTAATTAACATTTAAAAATTATTATGAAAAAAATTGAAGCAATTATTCGAAAATCAAATGTTTACTAAAGTCAAAGATGCTTTATTAAATGTAGAAGTAAATTTCTTTACCTATTGGGATGTTACTGGAGTTGGAAATGAAAAACAAGGTCAAGTTTACAGAGGAGTAACTTACAGCACTAGTGATATTCAAAGAAGATATTTATCTATTGTAGTTTCCGACGAATTTGTTGAAAGAACAATTAAAGCAATTCTTGAGTCTGCATACTCAGGAGAAGTTGGAGATGGAAAGATATTTGTATTTCCTGCGGAAGAAGCGTATCGAATTAGAACTAAAGAAACTGGTAAAAAATCATTAAACTAAAATTATTATGGAACTATTAACAACAAATAATGTATGGATGATGATCTGTACTGCACTTGTATTTTTTATGCACTTAGGGTTTTCATTTCTTGAAATCGGACTTACAAGGCAAAAAAATACAATAAACATATTATTTAAAAATTTCTTTGTCATTACAATGGGACTAATTGTCTATTGTGGATTCGGGTTTAATATTATGTACCCTGGTGAATTTGGAATCATTGACGGAATATTAGGATTTGCAGGACCTGGTTTAGATCCAGGTGTTGATTATGATCAATTAAGTTATGCTGATGGAGGATATACATATTGGACTGACTTTCTTTTTCAAGGAATGTTTGCAGCAACTGCAGCCACAATAATTTCTGGAGCAGTAGCTGAGAGAATTAAGATTAGTGCTTTTATGCTTATTGCTTTTTTATATGTATCAATTGTATACCCAATTGTTGGATCATGGCAATGGGGAGGTGGATTTTTTAGCGATTTCATTTCTGATGATTTAGGATTTTATGATTTTGCCGGATCTACTCTTGTTCATTCAGTTGGTGGATGGGGTGCTTTAATTGTTATATATTTTCTTGGGGCAAGAATTGGTAAGTTTGATTCTAACGGCAAGCCTTTAGCAATTCCTGGATCAAACATACCACTTTCAGCAGCCGGAGTTCTAATTTTATGGCTAGGTTGGTTTGGCTTTAATGGGGGATCAGTTCTTTCAGCAGACCCTGCGTTAACTTCTTTAACACTTGTTACTACATGTTTAGCTGCAGCAGCTGGTGGAATTACTGCAGCACTTACATCAAAAATTGCATATAATAATCTAGACTTAACAATGTTTATGAATGGAGTTCTAGGTGGACTTGTTGGAATAACAGCAGGTGCAGATCAAATGCTTCCAATGACAGCTATTATAATTGGAGCTATTGCGGGTCCAATAGTTGTAGCTGGTGTTGCAATATTAGATAAATGTAAACTAGACGACCCTGTTGGAGCAGTACCAGTTCATTTATTTTGTGGAATTTGGGGAACCTTAGCCGTTGGTCTATTTGGCGAACTATGGCAGGATTTGATCAGTTTATGGTTCAATTAGCGTGTGTTGGAATTGCCGGAGCTATTCTGTGTAGTTGGTGGAACTATAATAACATTAATTGTTAAGGTCAATAGCTGGGATCTGAGGGTGGATGAAAAAGAAGAAGAAGAAGGTCTTAGATAATGCAGAACATGGTACCAGAGCTTATGGAGATTTTTCCATAAACTAAAAAATTTTAGTTAGTTATAGTTAGTTTGTTTGAAAAGCTCGGTTCAATTTGAATCGAGCTTTTTACTTTAAATAAATAATATTAACTAATTTCATGGTAAAATATCTAATCATGAAAAATATAAGATTTATAAAACTACACTATGTATTTTTTTTCATTATTCAGTTTTTTTACTTACAATCTCAAGAAATAAGTGAAGGACCTTTTGATCAATTAATTATCAGAGGAGTGACTCTTATAAACGGAAACGGTTCTCCCCCAATTGGTCCTGTAGATATTGAAGTAAAAAAAAATGTAATTACTCAAATTAAAACCGTAGGTTATCCTGGAATTAAAAAAAGAAGAAATGGTCCGATTTTAGAAAAAAATGGTAAAGAATTAAACTGTGATGGAATGTATCTTTTACCTGGTTTTATTGATATGCACGGTCATATTGGAGGTAAATCTCAAGGTGCAGAACCAGATTATGTATTTAAATTATGGATGGCACACGGAATAACTACTATTAGAGAACCTAGTGGAAGAGGAATAGATTTCACTCTTGATTTAAAAAATAAAAGTAAGAAAAATACAATAATAGCTCCTAGAATATTTTCATACACAGGTTTTGGCTCTGGAGACGAAATAAATACACCAAATGAAGCTAGAGAATGGGTTAACAAAAATGCAAAGAAAGGAGCTGACGGAATAAAGTTTTTTGGTGCTTCCCCAGAGATAATGAAAGCAGCTCTTGATGAAAATAAAAAACTTGGATTAAAATCTGCTTGCCATCATGCGCAATTAAGTGTTGCTAGATGGAACGTATTACATTCAGCTAGAGCTGGGCTAACAAGTATGGAACATTGGTATGGTTTACCTGAAGCTCTTTTTAACGACAGAACTATTCAAGACTATCCAGCTAATTATAATTATCAAAATGAGCAACATAGATTTGAAGAAGCTGGAAAGCTTTGGCAACAAGCTGCTCCTCCATATTCTGAACATTGGAATAATGTTATGAATGAATTAATTGATTTGGACTTCACAATAGACCCCACTTTTAATATATATGAAGCTAGTCGTGATTTACATAGAGCAAGAAGAGCTGAGTGGCATGAAGATTATACTTTACCATCATTATGGAAATTTTACGAACCTAGTAAAATATCTCATGGATCTTACTGGCATTACTGGGGAACTGAACAAGAAGTTTCATGGAAAAACAACTATAAACTTTGGATGACTTTTATTAATGAATATAAAAATCGAGGTGGAAGAATTACTACTGGATCAGATTCTGGATTTATTTATCAATTGTACGGCTTTGCTTATGTAAGAGAATTAGAACTTTTAAGAGAAGCTGGCTTTCATCCCTTAGAAGTTATAAAAGCTGCAACTTTAAATGGTGCTGAAGCACTTGGAGCTGAAAAATTAATTGGTTCAGTTGAAATTGGAAAACTTGCTGATTTTGTAATAATAGAAGAGAATCCATTAGAAAACTTAAAAGTTTTATATGGAACAGGAGCAATAAAACTAAACAAAGAAAATGAGATCGTTAGAGTTGGAGGAGTAAAATACACTATTAAAGATGGTATAATCTACGATTCTAAAAAGTTATTAAAAGAAGTTAAAGAAACAGTTTTAGAAGCCAAAAAAATTCAAAATTTTGAAATAAAACAACCTGGCTTATAGCTCTATTTACTTAATGAATTTAAAAAAGAAATTGTGTGATTATTGAAAAACTTAGGCTTTTCAACATTTACAACATGTCCACAATTTGGAACAACCAAAAGCTTTGAGCTTTTATGTTCTTTTGTTAAAACCTTAATCGATTCTAAAAACATATAATCTTCTGCTCCCATTACATAAAGAGTTGGAATAGATAACTCTACTTGTCTAAATAATTTTAATAATGGATTGATTTCTGAAGTCAACTTGAACCATCTTAAAAATTCTTTTTGATACAATCTTTTTGCTTCTTTTATAAATAAAAGTCTTGATTCTTTATGATTTTTATATGGCATTATGATAATAGCAAATATTTTATAAATCCATATGTAGGGGACTATAGACTTAAAAAAAGAACTTAATTTTATCAAAAATCGAGATCTTAAGTTTAATTTCATTATGGCACCTCCCATTATCATACTTATAACCATATTAGGATAATCTTCAGCAATATGCCTAATCAAAATTGTTCCAAGTGAAACACCAACAAAATGAGATTTTTTTATTTTTTCTATTTTAAGAGTTTCAACAATATCATTAGCAATAGAAGAAAAGGTATATTTTTTTTTAAATGCATTAGTGATTTTATAATTTGATTTTCCATGTCCTCTAAGGTCTAATAGAAGAACATTAAAATGTTTCTTAAAATCTCTGATTTGCTTAAACCAAATAGAAGAACTTCCACCCGCTCCATGAACAAATGTCACCCATTCTTTTGAACAATTATTTCTATATATATTGTAATTAATCATCCATGGTATTTAATAAGTCTTTCATTTCTAACTGATACGATTTAGCAACATCGTAAGATCTTTTAAGATAATTATCTCCGTTTCCTGCATAGATAATTGATCTTGAGGAATTCACTAACAAACCAATGTCTTTATTAGCACCTTTTTCAAAAGTTTCCTTGAGACTACCACCTTGAGCACCGACTCCGGGAACTAAGAGAAAACTATTTGGAATAATTGATCTTATTTCTTTAAAATAATCTGATTTTGTTGCACCAATAACATACAT
>CALJVK010000032.1 GCA_937773465.1 uncultured Flavobacteriaceae bacterium
TTAAGAAATCTTTCACCTGTTTATTATTTTCAGAATTCAATATTGAACATGTTGCATAAACTAATTTACCGCCAGGCTTAACCATTTTTGAATAATCTCTAAGAATTTTTTGTTGAGTTATTTTAATATTAGTCAAGAATTCTTCTTCTAATTTCCATTTAGAATCCGGGTTTCTTTTCAAAACACCTAAACCAGAACATGGAGCGTCAATAAGTAATCTATCAGCAGAATTATGTAGTTTTTTTATGGGTTTTGTAGATTCAATTACTTTAATAGTAATATTGTGTGAACCATTTCTCTTAGCTCTTACTTTTAATTTTTTTAATTTACTCTCGTAAATGTCCATTGCTATTAATTTACCTTTATTCTGCATTAATGCAGATAGATGCAATGTTTTTCCGCCGGCTCCAGCACAACAATCAACCACTTTCATACCTGGTTTAACATCTAGATATTGAGCAACTAATTGAGAGGAAGCATCCTGAACTTCAAACCAGCCATTTTTAAAAGCTTCTGTTCTAAAGACATTTTGTCTCTCGTCTAATATTAATGCGTCAGGATATGACTCATTTATAGTAGTTTCAACTCCTTCATCTTCTAATTTAGATTGAAGAGATTCCCTGTCAATTTTTAAAGTATTTGTTCTTATAACAACCTGTGCCTGTTGATTCAAAGCAGAGATTTCTTTTTCCCATTTTTTGACACCTAATTCTTTGACTCCTAAATCATCAATCCAATCAGGAATAGATTCTCTATACTTTCTTTCTTTTGTTAAAGTGTCAAACTTTCCTTTAATTTTTCTATTGGGAGTATTTTCAAAATACTTCCAGTCTGGAAGTTTTATTCCTTTTAAAATGATCCATACTGCTAAAAGTCTCCATGCGTCATCTCTGGAAAAAGGACTTTTAACTTCAGCTATTTTTGAATATAGTCTTTTCCATCTAACTATATCGTAAGTGGTTTCAGCAATAAACCCTCTATCTCTACTTCCCCATGTTTTATTCCTCTTTAATAGATTACGAATCACTTTGTCAGCGTATTCATTTTCATTAAATATGAGTAAAATACCATCAATAACGGCTAAACATAAATTTCTGTGTAATCTCATTGGTTAAAAAATTAAGCACACAAATGTATGCTTAATTTTAATATAATATGGATTTATAAAAGTCAATTATCTTGAAACAATAACTCTTTTTGTTGTAGTGTAATTATTTGAAGAGATATTTATCAAATACACTCCTTCGTATAGTGTTTGTGCATTAAAGTAGGCTATAGTGCTACCAGCATATATTCTTTTGTGCTTTATAACTTTTCCGTTAATATCGTATAGAGTTATATCTAGATCACTGGTAATTAAATCTTTTATTTGAACAGCAATTAAATCTGAAGCTGGGTTTGGTATAATGCTAATTTCAACCTCGTTTATTTCAAAACTATCATTTGACAAATACTCATTAGTCGACTCATTAATTGTATTAACTATTCTATTTTCATAGACCCCATAAAATGTTGGCCCTACCGCGTAAGGATATGCAGAATTCCAATTCTCGTCAACTGTAGCAAAATAGGCATAGGTACCCTCTGGATATTCAGGAGTTATACAAAACCTTCCATTGTGTACATCTAAATACTCTTCTTCAGTATGTTCTACATGCTCATAATCTTCTCTAAAATATCCTAAAAACAATGTTTCTTGATTTCCAGTATTTGGACCTTGAGTAATTGTTACTACTTGGTTTATATCTGGTCCATTTGCTCTACTTGTAATATTTTTTAATTGATAACCAGATTTTATTCTAGTTATTCCTCCTGTTCCATCTGAATTTTTATAACCATAAGCGCCATAAATTGGATACCCATCATAAGCAAAACCAATAAGAGGAGAGTGGTTGTTAGAGTCAATTGCATACAAGCCTTCCGCATCATATAAATTACATATATCAGAAACAACTTCTAGATCTAATTTAAAAGCAGATGGATTTTGGTGGTGGTGATAATTTCCCTGAGCTGGATGACCTTTAGAGCAATCAAACCCACCCATTTCTGCAGGAATTGCATCTCTATTCCAATTTTGGGTTGCAGCAGGCCCACCAGGACAAGGCGGGTTTCCCGGACCTCCACATAGATAATTTGTATTATTATTCCATGCTACACCATCTCTATAGTCAAAGAGTGCAACTCCATTTATGAATACACCTATATTACCACCTGTAGTACTAGTTGGGTTGCCATTATTAGGTTGAGGATTTAAAGGCATTTTGTATATATTGTTTTGAGCTTCTGCATTTGATGGATTGCCATCTGAAAAAGGTCCTGTAGGATATGCTGGAATTCCTTGAGTACTTATATATGCAAAATTATCGGAGTACTCCACAGATTGACAGTTAACTAAAATATTATTTGAAACTGTTGTAGAGTTTCCAGAAAAATAATAGGAGCCTGTTTCAGAGGTATTTTGAAGCCATGAAGTTATAACAGGGTTATCTTGACTGTAAATTGATAAACTAAAAAAAGTAAGTAAATAATATAATTTAATTTTCATAAGCTAAGTTTAACCTTAATAAAGATAAATTGAATTTTTATCTAATTGTATAAGTAATGAGTTTAAAAATATGAATAATAAGTATTTTGCAACTACTGATATAAGGTTTCAATCAATTTTAATGGAAATTTATGATTCTTATTTAAGGTGAATTCTTTATCATTTAAAGTTAAAAGAAAAGCTGTTAAGTCAACTTTTTCTTTGTTATTTAAATGTATCAAATTATTATCAATATTAATCTCAGAATAATGATTAATTACAAATTGTAATTTTTCAAACCTTCCATCATGCATATATGGGTAAGAATATTTTAAATTTCTTAATGATGGAACTTTAAATAGATATTTATCATTAATGTTTTCGGTTATATTATATCTGCCAAAATCTTTAAGTATAGAATCTTCCTTAATACCATTTTTTTTATATTCATAGTTTGTAAACATTGGTTCTGTGTGGCAGCTGTTACAGTTATTTTTAAATAATTCATGCCCTCTTTTTTCTTTATCAGAAAATTTTGCTTCCCCTTTGATCACAGAATCATATTTAGAATTAGATGAAATCAGTGTTAATTGGAATTGTGATAAGGATTTTAAAAGATATTCTGTCTTTATTATACTATCTCCAAAAGCGGAATAAAATAATTCAGGATAATAATTAGTTTTTTGTAATTTAGATATTAAATTTCTTGTATTCTCACCCATTTCAATTTCACTATTAATAGGCGCCAATGCCTGCATATCTAAGTGATTTATTGCTCCGTCCCACATAAATTCTTTTTGCCATGCTAAATTAAATAGAGCAGGTGCATTTCTAATTCCTATTTCATCATTTATTCCATGACTTAGTTTGTGATCAGTGTGTGCAAATGCGTTATATGAAGAGTGGCATGAGGCGCAAGAAATCTGATTATTTTTAGATAAAATAGGATCATAGAACAATATTTTACCTAATTCAATTTTATCTTTATTAATTGGATTTTTAGATAAATCATATTCTATTTTTGGAAAATATTTTGGATAATTCAAACTGGTTGAATTCTTGATGTCAAATAGAAAAATTAATAATATACTAACAAATAAGACTAAAATAATTGAAATTGATTTCTTCATTTTAGTTAATAGATTTTGCAAGTAAACTGGAGAGTTTTACTGCATTTTTACCAGGAGAAAGTATTTTACTTAAACTAAAATCTATGTTGTTGAAAAACTCATCAAAATTCAACATGAGCTTATTTTTATTTACACTAGATAAATCTATTTTAATTAGTTGCAAGGTGTTATATGGCTTCATGAATCCTCCAATATGATATAAGAATTCATTATTGTTATTATATATACCTTCTGCCTTAAAATTAATATAACCACTATTCCAAGTCCAATACATACCTAAAATAGGATCTAAATCACCACCTTTTGCGCCACTTTTATTGGTTTCTTCATCAATTCCTAAATTAAATGAGAGCTCATCAAACAGTAATTTACTTGGGATTAATATCTTTAGTGAACTCTCATCTTCAATATCAATTAAAATATGTTTTTTATCAAATTCTAAAACCTCTTTGTTATTTAAATAAAATTTTAAATTTGAAATATAAAATTGAAGTTTACTAATACTGAAATCATCTAATTGAATATTATTATAAGACTTGTTTAAAACTATTTTTTCTTGATTATAGTTTAACTCAATTAACAATTCTTTTTCATCAAAAGTTATTAAGTTATAATTGAATAATAAAACTGGTATTATATATTTGAATAATATAATCATTCATCAATTGTTTGCATTTCAACCAGGTTATGGTATAGCCCTTTTAGCTTCATTAAATCATTGTGATTACCTTTTTCAACTATTAGTCCCTTGTCTAGCACAATTATATAGTCAGCATTTTTAATTGTCGAAAGTCTGTGAGCAATAACAATAGAAGTCCTGTTTTTCATCATATTTTCTAGTGCATCTTGCACTATCTTCTCACTCTCTGTGTCTAAAGCTGATGTAGCCTCATCAAGAACCATGATTGGAGGGTTTTTTAAAACGGCTCTTGCGATACTAATTCTTTGCTTCTGCCCCCCAGAAAGCTTGTTTCCTGAATCTCCTACATTGTGATGGATACCATCCTCCAAATCTTTTACGAACTCCCAAGCATTAGCGATTTTTAAAGCATTAATAATTTCATCATCAGTAGCATCATTTTTAGCTACAATTAAATTATTTTTAATACTATCATTAAATAATATAGAATCCTGGGTTACAAGACCTATTAATTTTCTTAAACTGTTTTTTGTTACATCTTTAATATTTATTTTATCAATCATTATTTCACCATGATTAACATCATAAAATCTATTGACTAGATTTGCCATGGTTGATTTACCACTCCCAGATTGTCCAACTAAAGCTAGAGTTTCCCCTTTTTTTAATTCAAAACTAAATTCTTTGATTGCATTTTCATTATTATAGCTAAAGTTCACATTATTAAACTGGATTGAGTTATCAAAAGTTGAAATAATTTTATTGTCTTTAGGGTCATTTATTTGCGATTTGTTTACTAAAACATGAATTACTCTTTCTGCTGCTGCATTTCCTTTTTTTACCTTGTAGCTTGCTTTACTAATGGCTTTGAATGGTGTTAGAATATTGTATGCTAATCCTAAAAAAACCATAAAAGAACTAGCATCTAATGATTTTTCTTCTAGAACCATTTGCCCTCCATACCAAAGTAAAATAGTTATTGAACAAATCCCTAAAAACTCACTTATTGGACCTGCAAGGTTTGTTCTATTTAGTAGACTATTTGAAAAGTTATAATATTTTCTCGTTGAATTATTAAATTTTTTTTTGAATAAACTTTCTGAAGTAAAACTTTTAATAATTTTTAAGCCATTTAATGTCTCATCCACAAGTGATAAAAACAGGCCTTGTTCTTCTTGAACTTTTTTAGATTTTCTTTTTAAAGATTTACCAATGAATGATATTATTAATCCAGAAATAGGTATAAAAATAAATACAAAAAGAGCAAGTTCACTATTTATAAGTACCATTGCTACTAATGTAAAGATTATCATCAATGGCTCTTTTACTATTAATTCTAATATTCCTAAAAATGAAACCTGAAGTTCAATTACGTCAGATGAAATTCTAGATAATATATCTCCTTTCCTTTTTTCAGAATAATAAGAGACCGATAATTCAGTCATTTTATCATACAAGTCATTTCTTAAATCTCTTATAACTCCATTTCTTAGATATGTAATAAAAAACAACGATAAGTAGTTAAATAGATTTTTTAGTAAAAATGTAATTACAATAATTAATATCATAAAGACTAAGACATCATCACTTCCTTCATTTTTCTTTATTGTAACATAGTAGTTAAGATATCCCTCTCCGTATTCAACGATATTTCCAATACCACTCCATATAGGAGCTTGGCTTAATGTTTCTGTTTGATTGAATAAAACTTTAAGCATCGGGAATAGTGAAATCATAGATAATGTACCGAATAGAGCATAAAAAATATTCGAAATAATATTTAATAAAGCGAAGTGTTTGTATGGAATCGCATACTTTAATATTTTTGTAAAATATCCCATTAATCTATTTTTAATTCTAAAACTATTTGTTTGATTTTCTTCTTTAATAAGTACTCTGTGCTGCTATAACTTTCCTCTTCGTTTACTTTTTCATTAACGCTAATATAGAACTTAATTTTCGGTTCAGTTCCACTAGGTCTTAGCGCTACTTTTGTGCCGTCTAATGTTGTGAAGATTAAAACATTTGATTTTGGTAATAAAATTTTTGCTTTGGAATTAGTCTTACAATCTATTGAAGTGGAAGATTCAAAATCATCAATTTTAATAATTTGTGAATTGCCAATTGTTTTGGGTGGCTCATTCCTAAAACTATTCATTATGTTATTTATCTCTTTATTCCCATGTATACCCTTTTTAGTTAAAGAAATCAACTCTTCTTTATATAGCCCATATTTCATGTGGATATCTTGTAATTTTGAGTATACGCTATTTCCTTCATTTTTTAATAGTGCTGCAATTTCACAAGAAAGTAGAGTAGAAGTGATTGCATCTTTATCTCTTACGAAATCTCCAACCATAAAACCAAAACTTTCTTCACCTCCTCCAATAAAATCTAACTCAGGAAAGTCTTTAATCATTTTAGCGATCCATTTAAAACCAGTTAGCCCTAATTTACATTCAATATTATATGCCTTGGCTATTTTATCTATTAATGGAGTGGAAACAATAGTAGATCCTATAAATTGATTTCCATTTAATTTGTTTTCGACTTTCCATTTTTGACATAAGTATTCTATTAATATGGCCATAACTTCATTTCCATTTAACAAAACCAATTCATTGCTATTATTTCTAACAGCTATTCCAAACCTATCTCCATCTGGATCTGTTCCTATGACTATATCTGCATTGTGTTTATTACCTAGCTTTAAAGCCATGTCTAAAGCTTCAGTCTCTTCTGGATTAGGGGATTTTACAGTTGGGAAATTACCATCTGGTATCCTTTGCTCTTCAACTATATATACATTATTAAATCCAGCTTTTTTTAAAACTTCAGGGATTAAAGTTATTGATGTACCGTGTAATGAAGTGAAAACTATGTTTAATTTATTTTTAATTTCTTTATTATCGGACAATTTTCCGTTTTGAATACTGTTTTTAATAAAAACATCATCAACTTCTTTGTCTATGTATTCAATTAAATTACTATTTGATTTGAATTTTATTTCCCTATAACCCAGTTTATTAATTTCGTTTATAATATTTTGATCTTCAGGAGGGACAATTTGACCTCCATCTTCCCAATAAACTTTATAACCATTATATTCTGGTGGATTGTGAGATGCGGTTAAAACTATACCACATTGACAATTTAAATGTTTTAATGCAAAAGATAATTCAGGAGTAGGTCTTAAATCACTAAATAAATATACTTTAATGTTATTTGCAGAAAACACATCCGCCACTACCTTAGCTAATTCTTTACTATTATTTCTACAATCATAAGCAATAGCTACCGATATATTACTTTTAAACACTTTCATCAAATAATTACTAAGACCTTGAGTGTTTTTTCCGAGAGTGTACTTATTTATTCTATTAGTGCCAACTCCCATTAAGCCTCTCATCCCTCCAGTTCCAAACTCTAAATTTTTATAAAAACTATCTTCAAGTTCATCTTCATTATTAAGTAAAGATTTAGTTTCCTCAATTGTAGTATTGTCAAAAGGTAATTTTAGCCACTCTTGGTATTTGTCTTTATAACTCATTCTATATGTTTTGAATCTTATTTTTAAATAAATGCGAAGTCTTTAACTACAAAATATAATTAGCTGTTAATAACAGTTTCTATATTGTAATATTTTTTGTTTTGATTATTTCTAGTTATCATTTCTCCTATAAAACCAGCTACAAAAAATTGACTTCCAAGAATCATAGTTGTTAAGCTAATGAAGAACTCAGGCTTTTCAGTTATTAGCCTGCTATTAGGGTTGAAATATATTTTATCGACTCCTAAGTATGCTGCAAA
>CALJVK010000033.1 GCA_937773465.1 uncultured Flavobacteriaceae bacterium
CGTTGCTCTAGCGTTTTTTTAACCTGTTCTTCAAATTTAATTGATGCCATAGCTTGTAGTATTTAATTGTTTCATCTGTTGTTGTAAAAGCTTTCTAGCTTTAAATAATTGTGATTTTGAGGTGCTTTCGGAAATCTCAAGCAATGTTGAAATTTCACTGTGTTTATAGCCTTCAATAGCAAACATTATAAAGACTACTCTGTACCCTTGTGGAAGCTTGTCTATTAGTAATTGAACTTCTTCAATATCTAATTCTGTAGTGTCATGTATAATTGGTTTTTCATAGAGACCCATATCTTCAGCTGAAAATTCAAGTTGCTTTTTTTTTCTTAAATAAGAAATAGATTCTCGAACCATAATCTTTCGCATCCAACCTTCAAAACTTCCTTCGTTTTTAAAAGTTTCTAACCGCTTAAATATTTTAAAAAAACCATTTAACAGTACCTCTTCTGCTTGTTGAAGGTCTTTTATATAAAACCGGCAAATACTTAGCATTTTAGGCGCATGTGTTTGATATAAAACCTGCTGCGCATCACGATGGTTTTTAGATGCTTTCTCTATGAGCTCTGCATCATTCTTATACAATTTTAAAACTTTCAATAGCGAGTTCTTTTTATCTTCTATTTATATAGACGCAAAAGTTATGCAAAAGGTTGTCTGTAAATAATAAATATTTTTTTGAATACAATTTAAATCAGTTATAAGTATTAAAATATGATGGCGTCTCCTATAATTTAGATACTCTAAATTATAGCCTCATATGCACATAGACTAACTTTCTTTTAATTAGATTTCCTATATTCGTTTGTGGCATGCTAGCAAATAAGCAATGATTAAAAAACTTCAACATACCAATCTAGAAATAGCAAGAGAGATGCGTGCTGTTTTTCAAGTATCATATGCTGTAGAGGCTCAGTTGCTAAATGCTGTTAATTTTCCGCCCTTGCAAAGACCTCTCAAAAATTATGTAGAGAGCAATACTACTTTTTTTGGATACTATAAAAACCAAGAACTAGCCGGAGTTATAGAAATTAGTCACCAAAAAAAAGCAACACATATTAATAGTTTGGTGGTAGCCCCAAAGTTTTTTAGGCAAGGAGTAGCCAAACAACTTATGGAGTTTGTACTCACTAATTTTGACTCGGAGATTTTTACAGTAGAAACTGGTCTTCAAAACAAACCCGCTTCTAAATTGTATGAAAAAATTAACTTTAAAGAAGTGAAGCAGTGGGATACAGACCATGGCGTTAGAAAAATACGATTTAAACTGAGTAGATAAATATACGGATAGCTATCCCAAATTTTTATATCAAAAAAACTATTTGAAATCATAAGAGCCACCTTTTTCAGGTGGCTCTTATGATTAAATTTAATAAATTTATTATTTAATAATTCTAGTGTAAGTAACACTTTTAGGTTGGTTTTTACCATACGCAACCCCTACATCTCTTGCTGCTTTTATCATAGAAGCTGCATTGTCTAATTTTCTATTCTTAACAGCCAGGTTATCTTTATATTTTTCATAATTTAAGTCCCAATCTCTTTGCTCTTTCTCATCTAAATAATTAGGTATTATGTTTTTGTTCAAATTCGCAATTTGAGCACTTATAATTAATTGTTTTTTGAGGGGAGAGATAAGAAATAATTATGATAATAATTCCTATTAACATAGACAATAAAACAATAATTCCCATATCTTCAAAAGAGGTATCTCCTCCATAAAAACTAGAAGCTCCAGGTATTAACAATGAGAAAAGAGGAACGACTATAAATAATCTCCACCCACATCCGCGTACAGAGGTTTGTTGTTCATACTTAAATTGCTCACAATTTGGGCATTCATGTTTCATTTTTTAGTTTCAATTTAAAACTAAAAGTACAAATTATTATTCAACAGGAAATTAACAAGTGTGGGAAGAAAATAAATTAAAGTTTAAAAACAAAAAAAGCATCTCAAAAGAGATGCTTTTTGCGGTCTGGACGGGACTAAAAAACATCTATTTTATATTTATCCATAAACTACTAAATAAGACCTAAACTCTTTATTTTAAGGAGTAAAACTACAATTAAAGAAAACTTAGAAAAAGTTTACACAATAAAATACCGACACAAATACCGACACAAATAAATAATACTTTATATTTGAAATGGTTAAAAATCATTTCTTATGGCATCAGTTAAATTTCATTTGCGAAATAAAAACACAATAAATACTGCAACAATTTATTATGATATCCACTTATCAGCTAAAGATAGATTAAGAGGCTCTACAAAATTAAAGGTCATTCCTAAATTTTGGGATGAAAACAATCAGAAGATAAGAAATGTAGCTGCAGCTTCTAAAATAAAAGATAGTATCAATAATAAGCTTTCTGATTTTGAATCTTTTGTGTTTGAAAAAATCAATGATTATAAAACATACAATAGCAATAGTCTTAATCACTTATTAAAAGATGATATTGATATTTTCTTAGGTAAAAAAATAGTTGAAACTCCCGAAATAATTACATTCTATTCTTTTACAGAAAAATTTATAGAACAATCAAAGAATAGAATAATTGAAAAAACTGGAGCAAAAATATCTGCAAGAACCGTACAAGATTACGAAAGAACTCTAGAACTAATTAAATCTTTTGAAAAAAAGAAAAAGTATGAAATAAAATTTGACACTATAAATCTAGAGTTTTACTTCGCTTTTGTATCCTATTTAGAAAAAATAGATTTTTCTGTAAACACAATTGGAAAATTCATTAAAGTTTTAAAAGTTTTCATGAATGGAGCAACAGAGCAAGGTCATAATACAAATCTAAATTATAAAAACAAACACTTTATAAAGCCAACTGCAAAATCAGAGCAAATTTATTTAAACTTAGAAGAACTCAACAAGATAATTAAATTAGACCTATCTGAAAATCCTGTTTTAGACAATGCTAGAGATTTATTTATAATTGGCGCGTTTACAGGATTAAGAGTGTCTGATTTTAATGGTTTAACAAGAGAGAACATCTCAACATATAAAAACCAGAGAATTTTTAAATTAATTATCAAAAAAACAGGGAAATATCTACCTATCCCTTTACATCCTGAAGTTGAAAAAATTCTCAAAAAGAACAATGGCAGTCCTCCAAAAAAAATGCATTCCCAAAAAATAAATGATGCTTTGAGTTTGATTGGCTATAAAGCTAAAATTCGTGAACAGATAATGATTACAACTATAAAAGGTGGAAAGAAAATAACTGAACCAATAGCAAAACATGACCTAATTAAAAATCATACAGGAAGAAGGAGTTTTTGCACTAATGCATATGTTGCTGGCATGTCTACAATAGATATTATGGCAATAAGTGGTCATTCTTCTGAGAAAACTTTTTTAAATTATATTAAGATTACTGCTGATGAAAGAGCGGTTAAGATAGGTGAAAATCCATTTTTCAAACCAAAACCCAAATTAAAAACTGTTTAACTATAAAGCCACATAAAATGAAAACAACAATTATTCAAGAAATTATCGACCCAGTTTTAAATACCGACGACAATATTGACAAGCACATTGACAACCTTCATGAAATAATGATGACATGGCTATTTGAACACTCAGGAGACTTTAACGAAACCATTAAAGACTCCTATCGTGAAACCTACAGTTCGATAAGAGATCTTCTCATAAACTTAAAACCAATTGAAAATCTACTAAAGACAGACAGCTATAGAGAAGGCTTAAATTGAGGTAATCCTTCTTCAAAACAAAACCAACAGATACAATAGAAATGAAGTATGAATAAAAAATC